>DOON01000055.1:268-10818 GCA_003514865.1 Clostridiales bacterium | reverse complement strand
TACCGTGCCGCTTACGGCAAGGGATCCTCCCACCAAAAATGCCAGCAATGCTCTAGGCAGCCTCAGATTCCATATGATTGACACGGAAACACTGGGAATATGAGAGGGCAGGGATGTAGAGAATACCCTGCCGTAAATTACCGCAAGAATGTCGCCAAAGGGAACGTAAATACTTCCCAGAGCAACACCCAGCAATAAGACCAATATACAAATTAAAAAGGATAAAGCTATTTTAAAAGAATTTCTCATTTTTTATATACTTCCGGATATATTACAGCAGCCATCTGCTCCAAGGCTTTGATAATGTTGTGATTGGACAGTGAGCTTGCATTTCTGTCAATATAGTATACGTCGTTATTTTTTACCGCAGTCACATTTTCCCAGCCCTTACGGCTCTTTATTTCTTCTACGGCATTTTCAATATAGTCAACATTTGTAAAAATAATATCGGGATTTTTAGCCACTATTACCTCGTCGGAAACCTGAACCCACTCTTTTTGGTCCGCAAGTATATTTTCAGCGCCTAAGAGCTCAATCATTTCATTCAGAAATACACCGCTTCCGAAGCTGTATAAAGTAGGTGCTCCCGCAATTTCAAAATAGACTGTTTTCTTATCTGCAATGGATGCTCCTGTTTTTCTGAATTCTTCTATTTTAACCTTCATGCCGTCCACAATTTCCTGACCCTTTGCACCTACCTTGAGGGAATCGGCAATGAACATGATATCTCCATATATTCCATCGATGCTGTTGCTTGACGGTATGTAGGCAACTGTGATTCCTAAGTCCTTAAGGGGTTTAAATGGGTCCTTTCCGTCACTGAGACTCATTCCTGTGGCATATATTATGTCCGGCTCCAGTGCCACAAGCTGCTCGATATCAGGATTCATTATATCAAAGTAAGGAATTCCCTCAGGAATGCCTTCAATTCCTTCAGAGTATTTATCAACGGCTACAAGCTTATCGCCAAATCCCAAGGCAACTATCATTTCAGCATTTGATGGAGATATAGATATAATTCTGTTGATTTCTGACGGTATTTTTATTTCATTTCCTGCCCTGTCTTCAGATGGAAGAGAAGCGTTGTTTTCCTGTTCAGTATCATTAGGGGTTGTCTGAGGAGACTGAGGTTCTTGAGGCTTCTGAGGCTCGGAACTGCATGCTACAAGAGCAAGCATAACTGTAAGAGCTATGATAATAATATTAATTTTTCTTTTCATTTTATTTGTTTTAATCATTTAATTCCTCCATGGATTAAGAATAAAAAAACGTTCCGATTTAATCGAAACGTAAAGCCCACAAATTGGTTAACTATGGCCTTTTTACCTGAAAGGCATAGCAGTTGCGGATTTACGCACAATATTGGCAGGTTTTCCGACTCAGAGGTCACAGCAGATTTTTAACCTTCCCGGATATTAATCCAGTGGTTGTCACAGACTTAAAAATCGCTNNTTCGGGATTTTCACCCAATTCCCTTTTAACGCAAGGCGCACCAATACAGATATTCAATTAGCTACAGTATAGTACAAATGTATTAGGATGTCAATACTTCCGAAGAACCGGGAGTGTTGTAAAAATCAACATGAGTGTTACTGTAAGCTATTTAATTGTAATTGTTTGGTAACAGCAATTTATAAAAGATAGTTTTTATGGATATTGATTAATGTAAGGAATTTTGGTAAAGTAGTAATATCGGCCAACAGACATGTGCTTAGGCAATAATAATTATCATAAGAAAGNNCTTCATCTAATGTACTTATAGGTTCAATGCTATTTGGATTATTTTTTGGTGCGGGAAACTTAATTTTTCCTGTACACATGGGACAGGAAGCGGGAGCAAATATCCTGCCGGCAACAATAGGGTTTTTGATAACAGGGGTAGGACTTCCTTTTTTAGGCGTGGTAGCTATGGGTATTTCTAAGAGTGAGGGACTATTTGACTTGTCAAGCAGGGTTCATCCTGTTTATGGATATATAATGACAATACTTTTATATCTTACCATAGGACCTTTTTTCGCATTGCCCAGGACAGGGACAGTGTCCTTTGAGATAGGTCTTGCTCCCTATATAACAGATGAATATCGTGCAATTGCTTTAGCAATATTTACCGTAATATTTTTTGGAGTTGCCTTGTTTTTTTCTATGCGTCCCAGCAAAATATTAGTCTGGGTTGGGAAAATTTTAAATCCTTTGTTTTTAGTATTCTTGGGAATTTTAATTACAATGGGCTTCACAAAACCAATGGGAAGTGTGGAAACCGCACAAGTATATGGAATGTATGGGTCTGCATCATTTTTCAAAGGGTTCACCGAAGGCTACAATACCATGGATGCCCTTGCTTCATTGGCATTTGCAATAATTGTTATCAGAAGCATAAAGGATCTTGGAATTAAAGAACCAGGCAATATTGCCATACATACGGTAAAGGCTGGAATGGTGAGCATAGTGCTTATGTCGGTAATATACGCAAGCCTTGCATACTTGGGTACAACAAGTGTATCTGAATTTGAAATGTCTTCAAACGGTGGTATTGCACTGGCACAGATTTCTCGGCACTATTTCGGAGATTTACGAAGTATTTTACTTGCACTTATTATAACCATAGGATGTTTAAAAACAGCTATCGGCTTGATTACCGCCTGCTCGGAAACATTTAAGGGAATGTTTCCAAAAACATTCAGCTACAAAACATATGTAATTATATTTACTGTATTTGCATGTTTTGTGGCAAATATAGGACTGACACAGCTAATTGAGCTTTCAATTCCCATACTGATGTTCTTATACCCCTTAGCAATAGCAATAATAGTGCTGGGATTGATATCGCCTCTTTTTAAGGACAGACAGTGTGTATATGTGACAACCACTGCATTTACAATTTTCGTAAGCATAGCAGATATGCTGAACGCAATGCCGGAAAATGTAAAAAGCATCAAATTAATAAATAATATTCTATTGTTTTATAAAGAAAATCTTCCGCTTTTTGATTTAGGAATGGGTTGGGTTATACCGATGATAACGGGTCTGATTATTGGACTGGTAATTTCTGTGGTTACAAAGCCTGCTATTAAACATAGTTAAGAATCCATATCATACAGANNTATTTTCATCCTTTATTCCTATTCCCGTATCTGAAACATATATTGTAAGCTTTTTCCTGCCCAAATAATACCCCAGTTCTACATTTCCGCCGGAAGGCGTATAAAACAGTGCATTGTCAAGTATGGCACCCAACGCCTGATACAATCTTTGATAATCTCCGTTTAAAACCGGGATTGGACAGTCGGGTAAGCTTATAGTAAGCTTAAGACCATTTGAAACGGCTAATGAAGTATAATGCTCATACAGGCTTAAAAGCAGTGTCTGAACATCAAATTTTTCTGAACTCAAGGGCAGAGCATTGATATCGGAACCGGCAAGGATAAGCAAATCATTTACAAGTCGCGACATGCGTGCGCATTCGTGCTTTAAGGAGCTGATAAATTTATTATTGTCCTCCTCAGTCTTTGATTTCTCTAATGATGCTATGCTTAAGCTCATAACCGTTACAGGAGATCTGAGCTCGTGAGAAGCAGAAGCAACAAATTCCATCTGCTGACGGTGGCTTTTTTCTATTGGTTGTATTGCCTTGCCTGAGAACCACCAGCTAAAATAAAACATAATTACTGTTAAAAATAATATTGCTATAAAAAACACAAGACGGGTATGTGCCATTGCATCGTAATCCTGCTTTAAATCTCTCAATACTATAACACTTTGCCAGCATGAATCCATCGGAACCACTGCTAAGGCAGCCTTGTACAATTCCTTGTGCTGCCCGGCAATTTCAAAAAAGATGCTGCTTACATTTATTATTGATTCCGGCTTAGTCTTAGTGTTAAATCCATACTCTGACAGAGCTTTCTCCTGTGCGTCAGCAATCAAAATATCTCTGGATGTAATTGTTTTGTATGAGCCTCTGAAAGAAAGAGGATATTTTCCGTCCTCTATATGTACAATAATTTTATTTCCTGCTTCAAGCTGCGAAAGCCATGCATTATCTATTATTTTATTGTCCTGGATTTTGTAAACTATGGAATTAAGGTTGTTTTTTACTATGGTTTCACTTTGGTTTTTTAATTGTGTTTCCGATAGGCTGAAATAAAACACACATATGGCTATTAAAATAATTCCCATCCCGAGGGAGCAGATGAAGGTAAATTTCAGCCTCAGTCTTTTTATCATTTTGGAACCTCCAATATGTATCCTATTCCTCTTTTGGTTTTAATATTTAAATTGCTTTTAACCGAATTGAGCCGCTTTCTTAAAAAATGAATGTAGTTATCTAAATTGCCATCCTCTACGGGGGCATCCGGTCCCCATATTCTTGAAAGCAGTACTGATCTGGGCAGAATTTGATTTGGATTATTAATAAATATTTCTAACAGCTCACATTCCCTTTTAGATAAAAGGCATGTCTGATAAGCACCCTTTAAATAGCATCTCCTAAGGTCAAGAGAAATATCTGCCAACGACAATATACTTGAACTTTTCCACTGCACAGATCTTCTGCTCACCGCTCTTATTCGTGCAATTAATTCATTAACATCAAAGGGCTTGACTAAGTAATCATCGGCACCTGCATCCAGTCCTTCTATTCGATTTCCTATACCGTCAAGAGCTGTAATCATAATAATATACACACTGATGCCTAAGGCTCTGACCTTAGACAGCACATCCATACCGTTAACCTCCGGCAGCATCCTGTCCAATAAAATTATATCTNNATATCCTTCCTGACACAGGTTAAATTTCAGCAATTCACATAAATCATTATCATCTTCCACAATTAATATTCTCATAGCAAACCTCAACCACTAATTATACCTATCATTATACAATAATTATCTCTAAATAGTCTCTAAAAACCTTTGAGGATATTTAGAGATTTATATATTATAGTTAAATAAACATGGTAGTGATAATTCGGGAGGAGTGTAATTGATGAGAAAAATAAAAAGTATAATTGTTTATATCTGCATGATTTGTTTCAGCTTAATGCTGCTTTCAGCTTGTGAAAATTCAGAAGGTAAGGTTACAAAGGAGAATGTGTCACAAGCTGCAATGGGCAGGTATGTTGAAAAAAACATAGAGGAATTAAGCTCTGAGGATGGAGGTGGTGTGGCTTACACAGCGGTCAGAAGTGATGGCACTATTGACTTTTATAAATATTACAACGGAGAAAAAGTGCCAAGAGTTTACAGCACCACGGACGGAATTAATTTTGAAAGAAAAGATGTAGAACCATGGTATACAGAAATACGTGACATGGGAAATTACAGTATAACAAAAATAGATTACGATGGTGAAGGAAATATTTATGTCCTAATTTATGAAGATAATATAGACAGTGGCATATTTAATAAAATTTTCAAGGTAACACCCGGAAATGAAATCCATGAAATAGATATGGAGTGGAGGGAAACAGATGTAGAGGATTTGAAGGTATATATAACTGATATGACGGTAACTGCGGAAGGTGAATTGATGATAAATCAAGCACTAAGGGGTATTTTACACTATACAAATGAAGGTAAATACTTAGGTCAATACGGCTCTTCTTCGGATGATATATACACTGTTTCGGATGATTATATTTATAATGTTGACATGCGTCAGCTTAAAATCGATGTATACAATATAGAAACCCATGAAATGACAAGAGAAATTCCTTTGGATGGACTGACATTTAGCTTAAAGCTGTCCCCCGGGAAGGATGGCTCAATATACATAACAGACAGAAGCGGAGTATATAAAATAGTAAAAGACGGGGTAATATTAGAAAAAATAATTGACGGTGAATTGATCTCGTTGAGTGTTCCTTCACTGAATTTTTCAGGCATATTAGAGGGCATAAATGGAGAGTTTTACATTCGTTACTCTGACAACGAGCAGAATACATTTGTTGTAAAATATGAATTTGACGAAAATATGCCTACACTGCCAAGCATGGAGTTAACCGTCTATACTTTGGAGGAAAACAATACACTGAGACAAACGGCAGGGGAGCTGCAAAACAAATATCCTGATTTCAAGGTTAATAGAAAGGTTGGTCTGGATGGTGACACCTCCGTAACAAAGACCGATGCCATAAAGCAGTTAAACGGAGAATTATTGGGAGGAAAGGGACCCGATTTGATACTTTTAGACGGACTATCCGTTGACTCATATATACAAAAGGGCGTTCTGGCGGATTTATCAGATATAGTAAATGAATATATGAAGGATGAGAAGCTATTGTCTGCTGTGATAAATACATATGCAAATGACGGGAAATATCCCGTTATACCCACAAAATTTCATATGCCGGTTATTTGGATAGATGAGGAATACAAGGATTATATGAAAAATTTAGATACATTTATTGAGTTTGTACAAGAAAAAAATGATAAGCCTGTATTTGGCTATTTTGAGCAGAGTGATTTAATAACGACATTTAGTTATACATGCTTTCCTGAATGGATAAACGAAGGAAAAGAAATTAACCGGCAGGAATTAACGAAATTTCTTCAGGATATGAAAATTTTGTATGACAAAAGGGGCGACTTTACCGGAAGTGACGGAAAAGCATTTGCTTGGGCATTTAATAAGACATACGGATGCTATTCATTATTAAAAGGGTATCAATCATTTGCTATAGAAAATTTAGCACAGGATAAAAGACAAGGGGGAATTCCTTTGTTTCTGCCGGGACAGATTGAAAAAAGCTTTGTTCCCGTAAATTACATAGGTGTCAACAATAATTCTTCAAATATAGATATTTCTAAAGAATTTATAAACCTGATGCTGTCGGAAGCAGTTCAGAAGGCGCCAATAAATGACGGATTTCCCGTAAATTTAGATGCCTTGGAATACGGTGCCTTAGGAATAGGCAATGAAAATATGTATTATATGATTAGCGGACCCGGCGAAGAAATTTTAGGGGGAGCACCTCCTTCCCGTGAAAAATTAGAGGTTATAAAGGAGCTGTGCTATAATGTTAAAAATCCTTCTGTGCCGGATGAAGTGTTGATTGAGATAATAATTGAAAATTCCAAGGAATATTTTGAGGGAGCAATAACGGTTGAAGATGCTGTTGAAAAAATCAAGGAAAAATCAAAATTATATTTATCGGAATAGTAAAAAAGAGTCATTTACAGGATGGATGTTTATACTTCCAAGCTTTGCGGGAGTCAGTATATTTTATCTGATTCCATTTGCTGATGTGGTAAGAAGGTCTGTGACGGAAGGCATGGGAGCTAAATTTGCAGGCCTAAAAAATTACATCACTGTTCTAGAAAACGAGGCATTTTTGCTTGCGGCAAAAAATACAATTAAATTTATGCTGCTGTGCATCCCGCTGCTGCTTATTTTTTCCCTGTTGTCCGGAGTTATGATTAAAAGTATAAAGGGAAAAGCCAGTATATATAAAACGGCTTTTCTCGTTCCTCTTGCGGTTCCCGTTGCATCAATCGTTTTAATATGGAGATTTCTGTTTCACGAGAACGGATTTTTCAGCATGCTGGCTGTGGGCATTTTTGGAAGTTCCATAGATTTTATGAACACGGACTTGGCTGTATATGTGTTGATTGTAAGCTACTTATGGAAAAATACAGGCTATGATATGATTTTGTGGATAGCAGGGTTATCCGGCATATCGTCAGGTTTGTATGAAGCGGCTTCTGTAGATGGGGCAGGACGGTTCAAACAGTTTTTTTACATAACCTTGCCGAATTTAAGGGGCATGCTTTTTATAATCTTTGTACTTTCGGTAATTAATTCATTTAAGGTTTTCAGAGAGGCATACCTCATAGGAGGTAATTATCCACATACGAGCATGTATATGCTGCAGCATTTGTTTAATAATTGGTTTGTTGCTTTGGATATAGAAAAATTATGTGCCGGTGCGGTAATTATGTCCATAACTACATCTGTATTAATTATTGTTTTTAAAAATTCCATAGAGGGAGGCAAGTAAATGAGGTTTAAAAATAAAATTACACATATAATTCTTATTTTGTTCAGCCTGCTATTTCTCTTGCCTCTACTGATGATTTTCTCCGGCTCCTTTGAAAATCAGAGTCAGTTGATAGAAAATCTGGAGCCTGTATTTAACAACAGCAATCTGGAAAACAAAGCAAGGTGGTATGTAATTCCAATGTATCCCACCTTAAAATCGTATGTGGAGATATTGTTGGATTCGCCTGAATTTTTCATTATGTTCTGGAATTCATGCAAGCTGGTGTTTCCCATACTCATGGGACAACTTATTGTTAACACTCCCGCGGCATGGGGATTTGCAAGATATGATTTCAAAGGAAAAAAAAAATTGTTTGCTATTTACATAGTATTAATGCTTATGCCCTTTCAGTCTACCATGGTTTCAAACTATATTGTGCTGAATTACTTAAATCTTTTAGATACAAGGGTCGGAATTATTTTGCCTGCAATATTTTCAACATTATCGGTATTTATAATGTACAGATTTTTCAAAGGAATTCCTGAAGCTGTTACAGAAGCTGCAAAGATGGACGGAGCAAACGAATTTCAAATATTTTTAAAAATAGGTATACCCATGGGAGCACCGGGTATTGCTTCCGCAATGGTGTTAGGATTTTTGGAATATTGGAGCATGCTGGAGCAGCCCTTGGCATTTTTAGAGAATAAGGCCTTATGGCCCCTATCTCTCTACATGCCGGCCATAACGCCTGAGGTTACGGGAGCGCACTTGGTATCATCCGTAATAATACTTATTCCGCCACTTTTGGTATTTTTAACAGGGCAAAAATATTTGGAAAGGGGAATTCAAGCTTCGGGATTAAAGGAATAGGAGGAAACACATGCAAAAAAAATACATAAAAGCACTTATTTCATTTTTTATAATAATTTTTATTCTTACAATTTTATCCCGTGTGGCGGATTCCGTTACCGTAGCTGTGGCAATGGTTCAGATGCCCCGCAGGGGAAGCATAAATCATGAGACTGTAATAGAAGGAAGTATTGAAGCCACGGGAAAAAATAGAATAAAAATACAAGAGGGGTTCAGGATAGACACAATATATGCAGAAAGAGGACAAAGGGTGGCTAAGGGAGATAAGCTGCTATACCTCGACAAGGAAGAAATAGAAAAGCAATTATCCAAGCTGCTGATTGAAATTGAAATTTCAGAGCTTAATAAGCAAAGCCTCCAGCTTCAGACATATGAAAATATATATGAGGAGGAAATTAAAAAAGCACAGATAGCATTGGACAGAGCAATGAATGACAGAGATATAAATATTCAGATAAACGGAGTGGAATTGGAAAGTGACAAGAGAGCTGTGGAGGATGCGGAAAGCTCTCTGAATTTGGCTGTAATACAAAAAGAAAAGCAGGACTCTAAAAATGAAGAATTGCTTAAGAAGAACGAAAATGAAAAGAGACGGTTAGAGCTGGAGCTTCAGCTAAAAAGGAATGAATATAAGAATATTGAAGAACTGAATAAGGTAGGAAATATTGTGTATGCGGAAGAAGACGGGATAATTGATGAAATTTATGTAAAAGAAGGAGAAAAAACAACAGGCGGTGAAATAATATCAATTATTGATTCAGGTGCTGAATATATCTTTACAGGTAAAGCAGATGCCGAAAAGGCAAAATATATGAAAGCGGGAGATTCGGTAAGTATTAAACTCAGCGGCAAGACGATATCCATCGACAATGTGGAAATAAAATCAATAATTCCTGAGCCGGAAGACAGCACCGTAAAAATAACAGCTGTGATTCCTGAAAATTCAAACATTTCTCATGGTATGAGTGCAACTGCCAAGCACATATACAGTACGGATGAATATCCCCGTATCATTCCCATAAGTGCACTGCGAAGTGATAATGGCCAATACTATGTATTAGCTGTTGAGGAAAAGAATACAGTTATGGGTAAGGAAAAGATATCTTACAGAGTAAATGTAGAGGTTGCTGATAAAAATGACAGCCTTGTGGCAATCAGCTCTGTGGGTAATGAAGAAATAATAATAAAAAGTAATAAACCCATATCAGAGGGTGAAAGAGTAAGAGTGGAAAAATGAAAAGGATAATTACGGAATATAAAAAAGAAGTCTTGGCGGTTTTGTTTTTATTCGTTGCATGTATTATGTGGATATATGCACTTTTCATTAATGAGCAGGTAGCAAGCTATTATTCAGGCTCAAGCTATCGGTTGGAATCAAATCCCATAACCGTTAATGAGTTTAATCGTATAGTTGAAAAGATAAATGAAGGAAAATCAAGCGCAAAAAATATTACGGGCTGGTTTCAAAGCAATGATGAAAAAATAACCGATGAAAGAGACATATCCATACGCTCTGATGTTATATATGCATTTGGAAATATTCCTCATGAGTTAGGTGCAGTGGCTGAATACAGCTGTGCTCTTTCTTCTGATAAGGCATATGGGCTGTGGAAGTCCTATGATGCAGAGGGTGAATATGTGCTGATAGGCAATGTAAGATACAAGGTTTTATCCGTACTTCACAATATGTCAAACATAGTTA
>DOON01000055.1:0-186 GCA_003514865.1 Clostridiales bacterium | reverse complement strand
AGGATTATTATCAATGTGAAAGTATTTCAGCTTAGTTTTTACATACCTAAAAGCTTGATACCCGATAAGTGGTCAAATTTTGGATTCTGGGCAAGTAAAATGAATAATTTTAAAGGATATTTGAGGGACATAGCGCTGGTGAAGGCTTATTATCCCGATTTATGCATTAAATATATGGCCTATTCT
>DOON01000309.1:364-5623 GCA_003514865.1 Clostridiales bacterium | reverse complement strand
TTTTTATTAAAAATAACAAACGTTTTCTAGTTTGTTATTAAAACTAATGTGATGGAGGAATAATGTATGAGTTATTCAATTAGTCCTGATAATTCATGGGCTTTGTGGGCAATTATAATCGGATGGGCCGCGGTAAGTATTTGGCTTGAACAGAAATACAACTGGGCATCGAAGGTATCAGGTGCAATAATTGCTTTGGTTAGCGCAATGGCGTTATCAAATATAGGGGTGATTCCTGTTGATGCACCTACTTATGATGTTATATGGGGATATGCGGTTCCAATTGCAATTCCGCTTTTAATGTTTCAATGCAATATTAATAAGGTTTGGAAAGAAAGTGGAAGAATGCTGATAATATTTTTGTTCGGATCTGTAGGAACAGTGGCAGGTGCGATTATAGGATTCTTCCTTCTAAAGGATAAGATTCCTTATTTAGCAGAGATTGCGGGTATGATGACCGGTTCATACATCGGTGGAGGAGTAAACTTTGTTGCCGTATCAAATTCATTTAAGGTTCCTGGAGAAGTTGTGTCAGCTACTATTGTTGCGGATAATGTTTTGATGGCATTATATTTCCTTTCACTGATAACGATTCCGACGTTGTCGTTTTTTAGGAAAAATTTTAGACATCCATACGTTGATAAGGTTGAAAGCGCATCTGTAGGTGAAAATGAAACAAGTGCCGCAGCGTATTGGAAGGGTAAAGAAATATCGCTTAAGGACATAGCTTTTTCTGTTGCTGCATCAGTTATAATAGTGGCCGTAGCAAGGGCGCTTTCAGGTGTTATAGGAAATATAATACCAACATCTAATAAGTTTTTAGAATTGCTGAATACTCTTTTCAGCAACCAATATCTGCTGATAAGTACACTTACTATCATTGCAGTTTCATCTATGCCTAAATTCTTTGAAGATATTAACGGAGCTCAGGAAATAGGGACATTTTTAATATATCTTTTCTTCGTTGTAATAGGTGTTCCGGCTTCTATTCCTATGATTTTGCAAAATGCACCGCTTATATTGCTCTTCTGCGGTATAATGGTTATCATTAATATGATTGTAAGTTTTGCGGCAGGAAAGTTATTCAATTACAGTGTTGAAGAAATAATTATCGCTTCTAACGCAAATATAGGAGGGCCGACTACTGCGGCAGCTATGGCCATATCAAAAGGCTGGACAGATTTGGTGGGGCCGGCAATGCTTATAGGTGTTTTCGGATATGGGATAGGAACTTATCTTGGTATAACCGTGGGAAGTTTGTTAATGTAAATTGAGTGAAGGTAGGTGGAGTAATGATTTTTGACGGACACTCTGATATTTTGACGGATGTGACTATACGTACCTTAAACGGGGAAAATGATATTATAAGAAAATATCATTTAGACAAGTTGAGGAAGGGAAAGGTATCAGGCAGCATATTTGTTATGTGGATTGATCCTCCTTTTACGGATGATGCGTTTAAAAGATCAATGCAGATTGTTGATTCCGTAAAGAAAGAGATGGAATATTGCAATGATTCTGTCGCTTTGGTCAAATCATACAAAGATGTTGAAAAGGCATTGGAACAAAATAAATTTTATGTTTTTATTGGGTTGGAAGGTCTCAGCAGTATTGGGGATAATATAGATTTAATTGATTATTTCTATGATTTCGGAGCAAGGCATGCGAGTTTGACATGGAATGAAGAGAATGCTCTGGCTACAGGAGTTAAAGGAAATCCTGAAAGAGGTTTATCGGAAATTGGAAAAAAGGCTGTCAGAAGAATAAATCAGAAAAGGATGCTTCTTGATGTTTCACATCTGAATGATAGATCATTCTGGGATGTGGTAAATGAAACAGACAAGCCAGTAATTGCATCTCACTCTAATTGCAGAGCTCTGTGCGATGTGCCGAGAAACCTGACAGATGAACAGTTAAGGAAAATTGCAGAATTTAATGGCCTGGTAGGCGTAAATTCATTCAATCAATTTGTTCATAGAGACATGGAAAAACAAACTGTAGAAATGCTTGTAAGGCATGCTGCGCACATGGCTGATATAATGGGAATTGAGCATGTGGCAATAGGAATGGATTATTGCGATTTTATCGATGACAGCTCAATGAACAGCTTCAGCACACAGGAAACGTCATATACCAAGGGACTTGAAGATTCATCCAGGACATATATGTTTCTTGAGGAAATGGCAAAAGCAGGTTTTACAAAGGAAGATATTGAGAAAGTCGCATATAAGAATTATCACAGAATCATAAAAGATATAATAGGCTAAAGAAAAATCCGCATCGCTGAAAGTGATGCGGATTTTAATATTAGCGGTGTACATGAAGCATGTGACGTTTATCCTTCATAATATCCTTGTAAATATTCTTGGCAATATAGTTTTCTTCAGAATCCTTGATTTGGTTAACCTTATCTATGTTGTACAGTCCTTTTGCTCTAAGAATTCTGGTTTCTCTTGTTATAAGTTTCGGTGTTGGCTGGCCTCCGCCTGCTATACAGCCTCCGGTGCATGCCATAACTTCCACAAGGTCATATTCCTTTTCGCCGCTCTTAATTTGCTTTATAAGATTGTCGGCATTTTTCAATCCGTGAACAACGGCTAATTTAATTTTGTTGCCGTCAACGTTGACAATAGCCTCCTTTACGGATTCAAGGCCTCTCACGCTGTTATATATTATCTCGCAGTCTTCTTTTCCGAATTTGTTCTTCAATACTGTTCTTAGTACTGCTTCGGTAACTCCGCCTGTGGTTCCGAAAATTACCCCGGCGCCGGAGCCTATACCAAAAGGCATATCCATTGACTCTTCTTCTATTTCGTCAAATTTTATTCCTATTTCTTTTATCATGATTGCCAGTTCCTGAGTTGTGATAACCAGGTCTACTTCTCTTTCGCCGTCATGAATATACTCGGGTCTCCNNGAAAGTATGAATGTGTCCCTACCGTCTTCAAGGTCTTTTTCTCTATAGGCTTCCCTCAATACCGTACCGAACATCTGCTGAGGTGATTTGCAGGAAGAAATATTTTTAAACAGCTCGGGATATCTGTTTTCCGCAAATTTGACCCAGCCCGGGCAGCATGATGTAAATAACGGGAGGTTTTCACCCTGTGAATATTTCTCAAGGAACTCTGCACTTTCCTCGAGAACTGTGAGGTCTGCGGAAAGAGTTGTGTCGAAAACCTCTTCGGCGCCTAGTTTTTTCAATATGGCAACTATCTTTCCGGTTGAAATTTCTCCCGGATTCTTACCAAATTCCTCTCCAAGAGCTACTCTTACGGCAGGAGCTATCTGCACGATAACTCTCTTGCTTTTATCATAGAGAGCTTCCCATGCCTTCTCTGTTTCATTTTTGATTATTATTGCACCTGTTGGACATACAATTCTACATTGTCCGCAGTTTACGCAACTGGTTTCCGCAAGGCTTTTGTTGAATGCGGGCTTGATAATTACATCAGAGCCTCTGTTGACAAAGCCTAACGCACCTACACCCTGAATTTCTTCGCATACCATTACGCAGTCGCCGCACTTAATGCATTTGTTGGGATTGCGTACTATGCTGGGGCTTGAATTGTCTACTTCATTATTTTGTGACAGCTGAGCAAATCTGTTTCTTGAAAGTCCGTATCTTTTAGCTAATTTCTGAAGCTGACATCTGCCTGTTCTCTCACATGACGTACAATCTTTGTCGTGGTTGGCGAGCAGGAGCTCAAGAATCATTTTTCTGTATTTTCTTATGCGAGGGGAGTTCGTGTACAACTCTAATCCATCCTTTGGCCTTTCAGAGCATGTTGCGATTATCTCACCCCTGGATGTTTCTACAGAGCACATTCTGCATGCACCGTAAATACTTAGTTCAGAGTGGTAGCAAAATGTAGGCAAATCAATTCCGGAATCTCTTATAACGCTTAAAATATTTTTTTCATTTGTAAACGGAACTCTTTTTCCGTCAATTATCATTACTCCGCCCATACTACACCTCCATGATTGCTTTAAACGCGCATGCTTCTATACATGCACCGCATTTTATGCACTTGCTGTTATCAATAACATATGGTTCCTTAATTTTTCCGCTTATTGCATTAACGGGGCAAATTCTTGCACACTTTGAGCAGCCTCTGCAAAGCTCGGGATTAATTTTTACGGACATTAAGCCTTTGCATTGCTTGGCAGGACATTCTTTGTCCACTACATGAGCGAGATATTCGTCGTAGAAGTGTTCCAATGTGCTTAAAACAGGGTTTGCTGCGGTTTTTCCAAGTCCGCACAGAGCATTNNCCAGAGCAGTGTTCTTGACAGTATCGGCAATTTCCTTCAGCAAATCCAAATCCTCTACAGTTCCGTTTCCGTTAACGATCTTTTCCAATATTTCAAGCATCCTCTTTGTACCTTCTCTGCAGGGGATGCATTTTCCGCATGACTCTCTCTGCGTAAAGCTCATGAAAAACCTTGCTACCTCAACCATGCATGTGTCTTCATTCATGACCACCATGCCGCCGGAGCCTATCATTGCGCCTACTTTTTTGAGGGAATCAAAGCTCAGGGCTAAATCAAGATGCTTTTCTCCAAATGTGAGGCATCCTCCGGAAGGACCGCCTATCTGAACAGCCTTGAATTTTTTGCCGTCAGGTATACCTCCGCCTATGTCAAAGATTACTTCTCTTATGGTTGTTCCCATTGGAACCTCTATAAGTCCGGTATTCACAACATTTCCCGTAAGAGCAAACGCCTTTGTTCCAGGACTGTCCTTTGTTCCATACTTTTTGTATTCGTCAATTCCAATATTTATAATAAGCGGCACATTTGCGAATGTTTCAACGTTGTTAAGAACTGTAGGACATCCGAAAAGTCCCTGCTCAACAGTTCTCGGGGGCTTTACACGTGGCATTCCTCTTTCGCCTTCTATGGATGCGGTAAGGGCACTTCCTTCACCACATACGAATGCTCCGGCTCCCTTATTTATATGAAGTTCAAAATCAAATCCTGAATCAAGTATATTTTTTCCCAGAAGTCCTATTTCTTCTGCCTTAGATATGGCTGTTCTCAAACGATCAACAGCCAGCGGATATTCGGCTCTCACATATATATATCCCGTATGAGCTCCTGTGGCATATCCGGCAATCAGCATGCCCTCAATTATTTTGTGTGGGTCTCCTTCCATGATGCTTCGGTCCATAAATGCTCCGGGGTCTCCCTCGTCGCCGTTGCATACAACATATTTAACAGGGTTGTTCTGGGATAAAACCTGAGCCCATTTTTGTCCGG
>DOON01000309.1:0-258 GCA_003514865.1 Clostridiales bacterium | reverse complement strand
AATCTCCGCCTCCGCGACCTCTCAGTCCAGAGTCTTGAATTAGCTTGCATACTTCCTTAGGCTCCATGGAACCGAAAACATTTATAAGTGATTTGTACCCGCCTCTTCCTATATACTCCTGTATACTTTCGGAGTCCATATGGCCGCAGTTTTGCAGCACCAGTCTGGTCTGCTTCTGATAAAACGGAATTTCTTCCTGCTTCATGAATATTTTGCCGTCTTGATGATGCATTAATCTTTCAACAGGCTTACCGTTCA
>DOON01000056.1:19730-25584 GCA_003514865.1 Clostridiales bacterium | reverse complement strand
TGCAGCGAAGGCAAGCATCCAAGGCATGATTCCGGTTACACGGGTAGCGAGCAGCGCCCCGAACACCCCTGCAATAGGCTCTACAATTCCTGACAGCGAGCCGTATACGAAGGCTTTATTTTTTGAGAAACCTTCATTTTTCAAGGGGAGGGATATTGCGGCACCCTCAGGGAAGTTTTGTATTCCTATTCCTATGGCAAGAGCGATAGCAGCCATTAAATCGGCTTGAGGATTATTTTGGCCAATAATACCGAAAGAGAGACCGACGGCCATTCCCTCAGGAATATTGTGCAATGTAACAGCCAATACAAGCATGGTTGTTCTTTTAAAAGAGCTTTTTAATCCTTCCGGTTTATCTGAGTCTAAATGAAGGTGAGGAAGAAACCTGTCTAATACAAATAAAAAAATTCCGCCGATAACAAATCCTCCCGCAGCCGGTATCCAACCTTAATGGCCCTGGCTTTCGGCCATATCTATAGCGGGAATCAAAAGAGACCGAACTGATGCCGCAATCATGACTCCTGAAGCAAAGCCCAGAAATCCATGCTGCATATTCATATTGACCTCGTTTTTTACTAAGTAAACCATTGCCGATCCTACAGTTGTGGCAAGAAATGTGAACATTGTTCCCAATAATGCAAGTATTATCGGATTTAAGCTTAATATATATGAAATCATCTTTTCACCTCTGTCTGTTGTTAATATTTACTATATCAACGTATTATCAAATAGTCAAGCGTTTGAGAAATATGTTGAATTATAATAACAAAATGACGAAACGATAATACTAATAACATAAAAATTCCTAAATAAAACATTTGACTCCATTATTTATATATTATACAATTAATATTGAAAATATACTTTCAGTTTTGAAAATGAAAAAAGGAGGAAGATAATTGAACAGAAATTTATTAGAAAAAATTAAAGAATCTCTTTCCTCGGTTCTGCCGATAACAGTTATAGTTATTATACTGCATTTTACGCTTGCACCAATGACTGAGGGATTATTTATGCTATTTTTAATTGGTGCGGTTATGCTGATTTTTGGAATGGGTCTCTTTACTCTTGGCGCAGATATATCAATGATGCCTATGGGAGAGAGAATTGGAGCCGAGCTGACAATGNNTTACAATCAGTTTTTTTATGGGATTTATGATTACCGTAGCGGAACCGGATCTTCAGGTTTTGGCCGGGCAGGTACCATCTATTCCTAATTATATAATAATCGGTACGGTGGCACTTGGAGTAGGAATATTCCTAGTAATAGCAATATTGAGGATAGTATTTCAGATTAAACTTTCTTACATGCTAGTGGGATTTTATGCTATAATTTTTATTATTGCATATTTTACGCCGGCAAATTTTGTTCCTGTTGCGTTTGATTCAGGCGGTGTTACTACAGGTCCTATTACAGTTCCGTTTATTATGGCTCTCGGGTTGGGTGTTGCCGCGGTGCGGGGAGGCAAAAGTGCACATGATGACAGCTTCGGACTGGTTGCTCTTTGTTCGGTTGGTCCTATACTCTCCATGCTGCTGCTTGGATCCTTATATAGATCCACCGGAAGCTATACAGAGGTAGTTATAGCAGATGTAAATAATTTAAGAGAAGCCTTCGGACTATTTATGCACGCTTTCCCGGATTATTTCAAAGAAGTTGCTATTGCATTATCTCCAATTATAGTTGCTTTTATAATTTTTCAGATGGTATTTTTGAAACTTCCAAAAAGTCAGTTGATAAAAATGTCGATAGGTGTTATATATACTTATATGGGATTGGTAATATTCTTAACTGGTGTTAATGTGGGTTTCTTACCTGCCGGAAATTATATAGGCTATGCTCTTGGAGCATTAGATAATAATTGGGTGCTGATACCAATAGGGATGGTGATGGGCTTTTTCATAGTTGCTGCCGAGCCGGCAGTCCATGTGCTCAATAAACAGGTTGAAGAGGTAACAGGTGGTTCGATTTCCAAAAGTTCCATGTTGATTTCATTGTCCTTAGGAATAGCAGTATCTATCGGAATAGCAATGATAAGAGTTCTAAAGGGAGTAAGTATCTGGTATTTCATAGTGCCCGGATATGCTATAGCAATAATTCTCGCATTTTTTGTTACACCGATATTTACGGGAATTGCATTTGATTCCGGAGGTGTGGCCTCTGGTCCGATGACAGCAACATTTATGCTTCCTTTTGCAATGGGAGCGGCTGATGCGGTAGGAGGAAATATTCTTATGGATGCTTTCGGAATAGTTGCGATGGTAGCCATGACTCCGCTGATTACAATTCAAATTCTTGGGGTTATATACAAAATTAAAATGAAAGATACTTCATGTATTGAAGAGGAAATAATAGAAGAAATAAATATGGCATCTGATATAATAGATCTTGAAGGGGGTGCAGAATGATGGAAGAAAAAATCGAATCAAAAAAAGCTAAGCTTTTAATAGCGATTATCGATAGAGGAAAAGGTGAAAAGTTAACTGAATTTTTCAGAGAAAACAAGGTTGTATATAATTTAATAGCATTGGGCAAGGGTACAGCAAAGTCTGAACTGCTTGACTACTTAGGGCTGGGTCAGACTGAAAAGGATATTGTAATAAGCGTAATGTACGAAGAATCTGTACAAAATATAATGGGTATTTTAAAGGATAAAATTCACTTGAAAGAGCCGGGAAATGGCGTGGCTTTTACAATACCTATAGGAAGTGTTGACAGTAATCAGGCTTTAGAGTACATCTGTTTTTTGTCAGATGATGAAAGAGGTGGAAAAATGGAAGAGAGAATAAATGAAAAAATAGAAGAAAGAAATGACGAATATAAAGAATTTGACCTAATAATCACTATAGTAAACAGAGGCTTCGATGATGTTGTAATGGATGCTGCAAGGGAATCAGGAGCAACAGGCGGAACGGTTCTACATGCAAGAGGAGCAGGAATACATGAAGCCGAGAAATTTTTCGGAATTTCAATACAACCGGAGAAGGATGTAATTTTAATATTAGCGAGGCGTGAAGACAAAAAGCAAATAATGCACGCTATAAGAAATGAAGTCGGACTCAATAAGGAAGGTCGGGGACTGTCATTTTCAATGCCTGTGGAAGATGTTTGCGGCATAGTACACATGAATCTGGATTTCAAAAAATAATTGGACACATAGTGTCCGATTTTTTTAGTTTCAATTAAGAAAATGATGGTAATATAACAGTATAAACGATACTGGAGGAAAATATTATGGACGAAAATGAAAGAAATATATTTGAAGAAAAAAACTATGATGGAAATGAAGACAGAGTCAATGAATATAACAGCGGTGGATATAATGATGTTAATTTTGTAATTCCAAGCATTGAAGAACCTAAGAAAAAGAAAAAAGGCCGAAAAAAAGCTTTCTTTGGATACGTTGCGGTGGCATTAGTTGCAGCGATGATAGGAGGGATTTCGGGAGGTTACATCGTAGCAAGCAAATTCAGAGTTCCAAACGGAAACTCTTCTACTTCTCTGACAGCTCAGGATGTAAATATTAATTTGACGGACAATGTATATTTTGCAGTAGCTGTTGCAGCAAAATCACAAAAGACAGTTGTCGGAATAACTACAGATGTGGTAAAGAAGGTTGATACTTTCTTTGGGCCTCAAACTCAGAGAGGGCAGAGCATGGGGTCTGGGTTCATAGTGGATTCAAACGGATATATTGTTACAAACGCACACGTTATCGGTGACGGACAATATGAGAACATAAAGGTTTCTTTGATTGACGGATCTACTGAAATCGGTGAGGTTCTGTGGTATGATACGACTCTGGACCTTGCTGTAGTGAAAATAAACAGAACAGGACTTCCCACAGTGGAATTGGGAAATTCGGATGAATTAAAGGTTGGAGAGCCGGCGGTCGCAATAGGAAACCCAATGACACTGGACCTTGAAAGAACAGTTACCCAGGGGATAATAAGCGGGCTGAACAGAACAGTCGCATTTGAAAATGGTACGGTAATCGAACCTCTTATACAGACAGATGCATCAATAAACTCAGGAAACAGCGGCGGCCCATTGTTTAATGCTGAAGGTCATGTGGTAGGCATAAATACAGCTAAAATGAGTACTGCNNTATGGTGTTGTCGTAATTGAGGTATTGGACAATACACCGGCTGAAGAAGCAGGGTTGAAGCCTGTTGACGTAATAACAGCAATTGACGGAACTAAAATAGAAAGTATGCCTGAATTAAAAAGAAAATTATATCAATACAAGGAAAATGACAAGGCCGAGTTCACAATAATAAGAAACGGCCAGGAACAGAAGGTATCAATTACCTTAAAAGCAAAGCCTGGAAATCTACAATAATACCTTTTATATATTCTCCTAAAATAAAAAATGGTCCTGCAGTTTATGCAGGACTGTTTTATTAATCATCTAATCCAAATCTCTTTAAATCAGGTGATACTATTAAATTAGCATCAGTTGCGGCAATTACCTCTTCAACTGTTGCTTCAGGACCTATTTCCTCAAGCACGAGGCCTTTGTCTGTAACTCTTAAAAGTGCCATTTCTGTCACGATGATATTTACTTGCTCCTTTGCAGTCAGCGGAAGAGTGCATTGCTTTAAAATTTTCGGTGTGCCTTTTTGTGTGTGAACCATTGCAATTATTACTGTCTTGGCTCCAACAACCAAGTCCATCGCACCGCCCATTCCCGGAACCATCTTGCCCGGTATTTTCCAGTTCGCCAGGTTGCCGTTTTCATCGACTTCCATTGCTCCCAAGACTGTTGCATCAACGTGTCCTCCTCTGATAATTCCGAAAGAAGTTGCACTGTCGAAGAACATTCCGCCTGGCAATATTGATGATGGCATTCCTCCTGCATTTACTAATTCCCAATCTTCATTACCTGCTTCAGGAGCGGGACCTAATCCAAGGAATCAATTTTCAGACTGGAATGTCATGTCCATGCCTTCAGGAATATAGTTCGCAACCATTGTAGGAAGTCCTATTCCGAGGTTTACAACATCTCCGTCATGCAGAAGCTTAGCTATTCGCTTTGCTATAACAACTTTTGCGTCCATTATTTGTCACCTCCGACGATATAGTCAACAAATATTCCAGAGCACATAACCCTGTCCTGGTCGATTTCTCCGACCTCAACTATTTTATCAGCCTCAACTATAACTATTTCTGCTGCTGCTGCCATTATAGGATTGAAGTTTTTCATTGTTTTATTGAATACCATATTTCCTTTTTTATCAACAACTGAGGCTTTAATCAGTGCCACATCTGCTCTTAAAGGAGTTTCAAAAATGTATTCCTTGCCGTCAATTACTTTCTTTTCCTTTCCAAGCTCGGCCTCTGTTCCTATTCCTGTAGGTGTGTAGAATCCACCAAGACCGTTTCCTCCGCATCTTACCTTTTCGGCAAGTGTTCCCTGCGGAGTAAGCACAACCTCTGTTGCTCCTGAATTCATTTGATTTGCTGTTTCAGGGTTTGTTCCAACGTGCGAAGCAATAATTTTCTTGAATTTTTTGCTCACTACCATCTTGCCAACACCCTTGTCCGGAAAACCTGTATCGTTGCATATTAATGTCAGGTCCTTAACTTCACTTTCAACCAGGGCATCAATTAATCCTTCAGGAGTTCCATTTGCCAAGAATCCGCCAACCATGATTGTCATGCCATCTTGTACCTTATCTGCGGCTTCTTTGATAGAAATAATTTTATTAATCATATCTTCATCCCTTCTATAAATTATAAATTCATATATATGGAGGGGAGGGCCCCTCCATGTATTATCTTTGAACTAACAGCGCCGTTCCCATTCCTCCGCCTATGCACAGAGTAGCAAGACCTTTTTTAGCATCTCTT
>DOON01000056.1:7993-19554 GCA_003514865.1 Clostridiales bacterium | reverse complement strand
TTTCTGAGCTTCCTCAGCCTTGTTCTGGCTTTGTACAGCAAATGCATCCTGTTCTTCCTTTGTAATTCCGTATTGCTCTGCAATATTTTCTGCTGTGATTCCCATGTGATATTTATTGTAAACATCTGTTAAACCATCATAAACCATGTAATCTACTATTTGACCGTCTCCCATTCTCTGTCCCCATCTTGCTTTAGGTAAAAGATAAGGAGCGTTTGTCATGCTTTCTGTTCCGCCGCACAATATTACATCGCACTGTCCGCTTTCAACAAACTGTGCTGCCATGCTTACTGCTCTTAATCCTGAGCCACACACCATATTAATTGTCAATGCAGGAGTTTCAACAGGAATTCCTGCTCCCAGTGTTACCTGTCTTGCAACGTTCTGTCCAAGACCTGCTCCCAATACATTTCCAAAATAAACTTCTTCAACAGCGCTTGGCTCGATTCCTGCTCTTTTTATTGCTTCCTTTGCTGCAATAACTCCTAATTCCACAGCTGATAAAGGAGCAAGGGCTCCTCCGAATGAACCTATTGGTGTTCTTGCTGCAGATACTATAACTGCTTTTTTCATATAAATTCCTCCATAAATATGTTTGTCATATTATATAGCAAATACTATGCCAATATAACAAAAAATTATGAGATTGAAATTCAAATGAAATCCGGCTTGTACATATATTATAATATGCAAAAATGCATATAATAACAAAAAGGTTATTGCAATGTTGCATACTAACCAATATAATGATATTAATATTGCTGTTACATATGATAACATATTGTTTAAAAAATATCAATCATATTATTTAAATAATACTTAAATAAATTTTGGGGGTTATTGAATGAAGTCTGATATTATTGATTTTATAGTAGGTTTTGTTATAACAGATACACGATTTAATATTTTATATTACAATGATTATTTTAAAACAAATATTTGCAAAAACTATGAAGATATATTGAATAAAAAATTAACAATATATTTCAATGGAGTTAAGGACGGGGAGGAGCATAACTTTTATCCCGTCAAATTTATAGATAATTCATCTTACTATGTAGTTCACAATAAAATGAAGCTGTATGAACATAATCTGTATGTCTTTTTCTTTTATGACTTCACTATAGGAAATGAGCTTGAAAAACAAATAGAAAGATTGAGCAGCCAGCAGTATCTGTACAACGAGATGCTTAACAAGCTTAAGGACGGCATTTACATAACGGATGAGGAAGGCGTCACAACATATGTAAATGATGCTTTTTTAAATCTATCCGGCTTAACCAGGGAACAAATTATAGGAAAGTCAGTTTATGATTTAAGAAAATACAACGTCCTTCCAAATTCATGCTGTGCCAAGGTCATTGAAACAATGGCACCTGTTTCAACCATCAATAACTATTATAAAGGCCAGAGGTGCTTGGTTTCGGGTTCTCCCATATTTGATGAAAAAGGCAATCTCAAGAAGACTATTGCGGTTATAAGAGATGTGTCTGAGCTTGATGTGCTGATGAAAAATATTACGAAGGAAAAAAATCTGTTTATAAATGAATATGATAACTACAACATCCGAGCGAAAGATATCAAGGAGCCTATAAACACCAATGAGAAAATGAAGGGAATTTACAGCAGGGCAAGAAAAATCGCAAATGTTGACAGCACGGTGCTGATTTTAGGAGAAACGGGAGTGGGCAAGGACTTCATTGCCATGTATATTTACAATATAAGCAGCAGAAGCAAGGGGAAGTTTATTAAAATTAACTGCGGAGCTGTTCCGGAGCACCTGCTTGAATCGGAATTTTTCGGATATGAGGAGGGGGCCTTTACCGGCGCGCAAAAGGGAGGCAAAAAAGGACTTTTTGAAGAAGCAAACGGCGGAGTGCTGTACCTGGATGAAATAGGTGACATGCCTTACACCCTGCAGGTAAAGCTGTTAAGCGCAATAAATGACAGGATGTTTTACAGAATCGGAGGTACAACTCCTGTGGAATTCAATGCAAGGATTATTGCTGCAACCAATGTGGATTTAAAACACCTTGTTGAAGAAAAAAAATTCCGTGCAGACCTTTACTACAGGCTGAACGTCGTATCATTTGTAATTCCGCCACTGAGGCAGAGAAAGGAAGATATTATACCTCTCGCCCAGCAATTTATTGAGTACTACAACAACAAGTACGGTAAAAACTGTTACTTCACAACAGGATGTCTTGAGAACTTTCTCGTATTTGAATGGCCGGGCAACATAAGAGAGCTGAAAAATATAATTGAGCGGCTGGTGCTGATGTCGGACGAGGCATCAATTGACAAGGAGCTTTTCAGAGACCAGCTCATGCTTGGAGATTCTCCCGATGAGAACTACAAGGATTCCTCAGATAATAAAACACTTAAGGATAAGCTTGATGAATATGAGAAGGTTATAATCGAAACAACTCTCACCTCATCCAAGAATATGAAGGAGGCCGCATCAAGGCTTGGAATCGACCTATCAACGTTGGTCAGAAAAAAACAAAAATATAATATGTGATATACCAATCCCATTCTCCGGAGTATTTCTCCGGAGTTTTTTTGCGTAAAAATATAAATATATGGAATAAAAATGCCTTAAAATGCAAATATTACTAATATTATATACGCGGGAGGGGCTATGTTTTTTATTAATGATATAAAGAGGATAATTTCAAACGATACTATAGCGGTTTTTTTAATTATAAGCGTTATTCTGTTATTTAAAATCAGCAAAGAGCTGAAGCGAAGCAATTACCACAGGGATTATAAAATTGCCAGAGCAACGGGGATAGTTTATGGATTACTGGCGATAGCAGCAATTGTCGCAATAAATATATAGAGGTGTTAAATGAACAATAAGAGCAATTCGGCAGATATTAAAATAGATAAGGATATAAATAAAAACGAGCAGGAGCTCATGACCATATTCAAGAATGCAGATGACATTATTTTTAGGAAAATTGAGTCCGGAGGAAACCAAAGGTTTAAAATGCTTTTGGTATATGTGGATGGAATGACAACGAAGGACTCCATAAGTGAGTATGCTGTTGCAATGCTTATGAATAATTTGGATATTCAGAGGCTTGAACAAAGTGATGCAGAGCTGCAGAATGCTGTAGCTCGCACAAGCATAGCCATAACAGAAATACAGGTTTTGAAAACAATTCAGGAATGTGTTGATAAAATACTTTCAGGAGAAACTGTTCTTTTTCTGGAGGAGTGCTCCAAAGGTATAATGCTCTCTTCAAGAGGATGGCCAATGAGGGGCGTGCAGGAGCCTTCAGCAGAAACACTTATAAGAGGGGCAAGAGACGGTTTCAATGAAACAATGAAGGTAACTACAACACTTATAAGAAGAAGAATAAGGGACCCAAAACTGAAGATTAAATATCTTCAGGTGGGAAACAGGTCAAAAACTGATATTGCGATTATATACATAGAGGATATTGTCAATAAAACCGTATTGGAAACAGTGGAAAAAAGAATAAACAACATTGATATTGATGCTGTTCTTGAAAGCTCCTATATAGAAGAAATGATTGAAGACGATGTCTATTCGCCGTTTCCGCAGCTGGAAAATACAGAGAGGCCTGATGCCGCCGCATCGGCTTTGCTTGAAGGGAGGGTTGTCATAGCGGTGGACAACACTCCCTCGGTGCTCATAGCGCCGGCGATATTTGTTTCCTTCATGCAGTCGTCAGAAGACTATTACGAAAGGTGGATGCCATCCTGCCTGACCAGGATGATACGCTACCTGGCACTACCCATAGTAATGCTGTTGCCTGCGCTGTATGTTGCAGTCACGCAGTACCATCCCAATATGCTTCCAACCCAGCTGGCGCTGTATGTGGCGGCCTCCAGAGCAAATGTTCCCTTCCCTCCGTACTTTGAGGCTCTCATAATGGAACTTGTAATGGAATTGGTAAGAGAGGCAAGTTTAAGGATCACAACTCCGGTGGGTTCGACAATAGGGTTGGTAGGCGGTCTTGTCATCGGTCAGGCATCGGTGGAGGCCGGAATAATAACTCCTCTGGCTGTAATAATTGTTGCTCTGACGGCAATTGCTTCCTTTGCAATACCAAGCTACAATTTCAGCACATCACTGAGAATGATTAGGTTTGGATTTATTCTGCTGGCGTCCATGTTTGGACTTTTCGGGATATCCATAGGCCTGTGTGTGCTTCTTATTCATCTGTGTACGCTTAAAAGTTGCGGGGTTCCGTATTTGACTCCTTTCACCAGCTTTGTGGAGAACAGAAAGGATCTGAAAGATACCGTTATTCGTCCAAGGATTAAAAATATGGTGCATAAGCCGAGATATTTACAATTTGAAAAGGAGCGGGGAAAGACAAATGTTTAATCAGGATATTACTCCATATCAGAATATATCAATTTTAATACTGATATCATTTGCGTTTCAGTCAATACTCATGCCGTTGCTTCTATACGAAATAGACGGGCCGGTTGGGTGGATATCAATTGTTCTTGCTGCCATAATTATTTACTTTGCCATGAAGCCTGTTAACAGGGTCCTGAAAAAATACGGCGAGGATACAATAATAGGTATAGGTGAAAGGGTTTTTCCGAAATTTATATCAAAAATTGCAGGCATTTACTATATACTCATGTTTCTGACAGCCAACAGCATATTGATGAAGGATTTTTCCGAGCAGATAAAGCTTATGATGCTTTTTAATACTCCTTTGAACGCTATTATAATTGTGATTCTTATTACATCGGCATATGCGGCAAAAAAAGGCATACAGCCTATTGCAAATATTGCAAGCATTGCAATACTCACATCTCTGGTGCCTTACCTTCTCATAATAATATTTTCAACATATTATGCCGATTATTCAAACATATTTCCTGTGTTTCCGGCAGATGTTCAGGGGATAGTGAAGACAGTGCCCGGTGCAATGCTTGGCTTTTTCGGATTCTCCATATTGCTTTTTTCCAACAGCCGAGTATCTGCAAAGGAAAAGAACATAACCATAAACCGAAGATTTATTATTATAAGTTCAATTTTGTATATAGCGTGTTACCTGCTTATTGTGGTGAAGTTCGGAATGAAGGAAGCGGTGCACTTGGTATGGCCGTTTATTTCTGTTATGAAATTTGTGAATATTCCCGGATTCTTTTTTGAGAGCACTGAGATTGTGGGTCTGTGTTTTCAAATAATAGTAACATTCACATGCATATGCGTTATTGCATATTTTACAAATCTGGCCATGCAGGAGACATTTAAAACAAGGGAAAATGGATATTTCATATATATCCAGATACCTATTTTATATACGGCCGCCGCTGCTCTTCCGGGAATGTACATGATGTTTCCGTATATACAGTGGCCCATAGTAATAATAAGTATATTAAATTACCTGATTCCGCTTACTGCATCTATGTTAGACAAAAGGAGGGAAAGGTAATGAGAAATATAAAGATATTGCTGATTATATTGACTGTACTGATGATGACAGGGTGCTGGGACAGCGCTGAAATAAACAAGAGGGAATATTTATTCGCTGTTGGCATAGACAAAAACCCGAAGAATCTGACCTTTACCTCGGAAATTCCAAAAATAAATGAAGGGAGTGAAGAGCAGAGGCTGGTATATACAAAGGAAGGAACCAACTTTGCCGATTTTTACAGCACAAGCTACCTACACTCAGAAAAGGCGATATCCGACAGATTGATGCAGGTCATAGTCATAGGGGAGGATACTGCCAGGAGCCCGGAAACGCTGAAAAAGATTTTTGATGAAATACAGCGTTCACCTCAAATGAACAGAAGGGTTAAAATTTGCATTGCAAAAGGTAAGGCCGAGGATATCATAAAGACAGAAATACCCAGTGACCCTATTGTAGGAAGGTTTTTAAGTGAAATGCTCATTAAGCTCAAAAGGGAGAGCTACCAGGACATTTATACATTTGACGAAGCTATACTGCATTTAGGTCAGACAGGCAATGCTATGGTGCCTGTTGTTGAAGTAAATGAAAAAAGCCTTAAAGTCGAGAGGGCAGCAATTATCAAGGAGTATGAGCTCGTAGGATTTTTAGAGCCCATGGAGGTTGAAGCAATAATGCTTTTAGTAAATCCAAAACGGGCAAACATACGAAATATAAATATTGAGGTGGATGATACCACAGTTGCATTAGGTGCCGTTGATGTAAGCATGTCAAAGNNTGGGAGCAGCCTCAGTGCAGATTATTACATTACGCTGTACTGCTACATAGATTCTTTTATAGTGGGTGATGACCGTCTGAATGATAAGGAATTTAAGAACAAGGTTAAGGAGGAGGCAGCAAAAAAAGTTTCATCTGCTGCATCTGATACAATAACTAAGCTGCAGGGTACATACAGGGCAGATTTATTGAAAATAAAAAATTACTTGTTTAAATATCATAAAACAGATTTCGACAAAATAGAAGATAAATACGATGAAGTATTTGAAGCGGCAAATATAAATGTTCATATAAATGTGGATATAAGAAGTACAGGATTAGTAAAATAAGGGAGGACATATGAGTTACCATAAAAAGATTTTAATTTCAGTAATACTTGTGATTATCGCCATGACAGTTGCATATACGGTCGAGGCATATACAGGAATTGCAAGAATAAACAACAAGGTTATACGCCTTCATGTTGTTGCAAATTCAAACACAGATTATGACCAACAGCTAAAATACAAGGTAAGAAACCAAATAATCAATAAGTTTGACATGGAATTTGAGGATGTGTATTCAAAAAATGTAAGCGAAAAAATGATTGTAGAAAAAATAGATGAAATAAGAGAGGAAGCAGAGGCAACGGTAAGGGCGGAAGGCAATGATTATGATGTAAATGTATATTATGGAAATTTCAAATTTCCACGCAAGCTTTATGATGATATTGTACTTCCTGAAGGGTACTATGATGCTGTAAGAATAGAAATAGGAAGCGCGCAGGGAAATAATTGGTGGTGTGTGATGTTCCCGCCATTATGCTTTGTGGATTTTGGGAAAGATAAAAATGCGGCGCCTGTCTTTGATGTTCAGACGGAAAAAAGGCTGCAGGATGTCTTGACTCAGGATGAAATTGAGGCAATAAAAATTAAAAGAGGCATAGAAGACATTAAGCTTAAATCAGCTATATTTGAATTCATAGAAAAAGGAAAAATAGAAAATACAGGTATAGANNGGGTCGAGTCATAATCGTTGCTGTTGACCTACCAGCCATTTTCCGGAAGAAATACTCCGGAAAATGTGGTTAGGGCATACATTTTATATCAAGTTTTTTTATTTTATATTGCAGTGTTTGCCGCGGAACGTTTATAAGCTTTGCCGCCTTTGCAATATTGTAGTCTGTTTGCTCCAATGCAGAAATTATTATTTCCCTTTCAACCTTTTCCACTGCCATGCTCAGAGGTTGTATGGTACTTGTATCCAGTGCTGAATTGCTCGGATGATAATTTTTGAACTGAAATGGAAGATGCTCTTCTCTTATTATTTCCCCGTCGTAAAGAGATATTGCGCTTTCTATGGCATGTTCAAGCTCTCTCACATTTCCTGGCCAGCTATATTCCATAAAAATATCCAGTACCTCTCTTGAAATTCCCCTGAAAAATTTATTGCATTTGTCATTGTATTTTTTAATAAAATGCTCCACAAGCAAAGGAATATCTTCTTTTCTCTTTGCTAAATCCGGAATTAAAAAAGTAATTACATTTAATCGGAAAAATAAGTCCTGTCTCAATTGCTTTGTTTCGACAACAGTGCTTATATCTGTGTTGATTGCAGAAATTATCCTAACATCTACGTCGGTTGTTGTGGAAGAACCCACGCGCCGCACTCTTCCGTCCTGCAGCACCCTCAGGAGCTTAGTCTGGAGCTCAAGTGGCATGGAATTCACCTCATCAAGAAACAAGGTGCCTCCGTTGGCAAGCTCGAATAAGCCTGGCCTGTTTTCAGCACCGGTAAAGCTTCCCTTCACCGAACCAAAAAGTATGCTTTCCAAAAGATTAGAAGGAAGTGCAGCACAGTTTTGCGCTATAAATGGCCTGTGCTTTCTGTTGCTGGAATTGTGTATTGACTGTACAAACAGCTCCTTTCCCGTGCCTGTACTGCCCGCAAGCATCACCGGAGAATCTGACATGGCAGCCTTCAGTCCAAGCGACTTAAGTTTGAGCATCTCCTTGTTCTGACCTATTATGTCAAGGAAATTGAATTTAGCAATGGGCTTTGACGGCTTGTCGATATTTTCTTTTCTTTCATAAAGCTCTTTTTGGAGATTTACTATTTTTTCCGACAGCTCTCTCACCTTTGTGATGTTTCTCGAAACCTCCAGAGCGCCCAGTATTTTATTATTATAATAAACAGGGATTGTGGAGTTAAGAGTTGACAGCTTATCACCTTTGTAGTTGATAAAATTCTGCTCTATATTGTAAATAGGCTTGCCTGTTCGTAAAACTCTTAACAAAGTACTTGTTTCAAAAGTAAGTGATGGGTAAACCTCAAGGATATGCCTTCCGATGGCTTTGTCAACATCAATTTCATCAAGCTGCTTTGCAGCTATATTGTAGTAAACAATTTTGCCGGAAGCATCAACTACGTGAATTCCATCATTTATTAAATCTATGGCGTGAATAAGTGCGTCAAAATATTTAATATCCATGCTTCTCCTCTTGCGCCTAAAATTCGGCACATGATGCCGAATTTTAGGCTGTAATGTTCGTGATTATTAAAATGGCCTTTATAATTGTTTAAAAAATATCAATAATCATCTTGTTATAGCTTTCTTCTGAACCGCTAAAAATAATTTTGTATTCGATGCTGATGGTACCTTTACCGTGCTCATCCAGTCCGTTTTTATATGAAATGGTGTTAAAATTAAGGTCAAATGTTCCGTAGGGCGTTGTATATAAATTGCTGTAGCTTTTGCTTTCTTCAAATTCCATCCTTGAAGAAAGAGCGCCCACCTTTGTTACTATGAGCCGATCCTTGTATATTTTAAGCCTGGTTCTTGTTCCCTTGCTTTCGGTTATATCACTTTCATCGTAATTTACTATTATATAATCATGCTCGTGCTCCATGGATGCCTCGGTAATAAGCTCTATGATATCCTCATTTCCAGCATCATCAATTGTTTGAACTGTGATAATTTTCATTTTAATATTGTTCATTGCATTCCCCTTTAAAGGTTATCTATTGCAATTTCATAGAGATTATCAATTTCCTTCTTTAGGAAATTGCCTCCTATTCTCCTGAGGCGTTCAGGTGCATCGCTTGCGTAGTATTCATATCTTGCTTTTCCGTAATTTTCATTCAGCATATTTTTTTCCGAAAGGAGTTTTTTCAAATCTCTAGCAGTTTCAAATGCTGGATTTACAAGCTTAACTCCTGTGCCAACCACCTTTTTTATGGTGTGTCTCAAAATAGGATAGTGCGTACAGCCCAATACAAGGGTATCAACCTCGTGCTCTATAAGCTCCTCCAGATATTTTTCTGCCGTAAGCTCGGCAACGTTGGAATATTCCCAGCCTTCCTCAACAATGGGTACGAATAGTGGGCAGGGTATTCCTATTACCTCTGCGTCGTGGAGATATTCCATAATTTTTGCCTGGTAGGCATTGCTGTTTATTGTCGCAATTGTACCTATTACACCTATTCTTCCGGTTTCTGTAGCCTCTGCCGCGCTTCTTGCACCGGGGTCAATAACTCCGATAATAGGCAAGTCAAAGTTTTTCTGCACGTGCTCAAGAGCTATGGAGCTGGCAGTATTGCAGGCGATTACAATTGTTTTCACATCCTTGCTCTTTAAGAATGACGAGCACTGATTGGCATATTTTCTTATGGTCTGTTCGGACTTTGAGCCATAGGGTATTCTGGCTGTATCCCCCAGATATATTATATTTTCGTAGGGAAGCTGCTCCATAACCTCTCTCATTACTGTCAGTCCGCCTACTCCTGAATCGAAGATTCCTATTGGTCTGTTATCCATTTATTATCCCTTCTTATTAATCATTTAAAATTGTCGGTACAATATTTTCATGCTGTATCTGTGGTGTATTATAATTATATTATATTTGCATTAAATATATTAATCAATAAAAGATGGTATCATAATTATATCAGAATTGCACAATCAGGGCAATATCAAAAAGCTGAATTTTCTGCACTTGAATGAAAACTTTGTCGGTTGAATAATATTAAACATTGAAAATCAGGTGTTTTAATTTTCTTTGTAAGTTGGCATAATAATTGCACTATATAAATACGAATATTTATATTCTAAATTTTACTATACTAAGAAATTAAATTTCAGGAGGAGCTATGTTTAAAAAAGGAAATCCATACGGAACTCACAGAGTAATTGAACCGAAGGGTGTATTGCCGCAGCCGGCACTTAAAGTAGATAACACAATGGAAATTTACGACAACGAAATATTGATAAATGTACAAACTTTAAATGTTGACTCAGCAAGCTTCACTCAGATAAGCGATCAGGCTGGCGGAGATGTAGAAAAGATTAAAGAAATAATGAAGGGAATTGTTGCTGAAAGAGGAAAGCATCAGAACCCGGTTACAGGTTNNTTATCTTTAACACCATTAGTAATAGAAGATATAGTTACAGTAAGAAAAGATATTGACCAGGTTGATATTAAAGGAAAGGCAATTTTATTTGAAAGCGGAATTTATGCAAAGCTACCAGCAGATGTACCTGAAAATCTTGCACTTTCAGTGCTTGACGTAGCAGGAGCTCCGGCTCAGACTATAAAGCTTGTTAAAGAAGGAGATACTGTTCTTGTTCTTGGAGGAGCCGGAAAGTCAGGTATCCTGTGCTTGTATGAAGCTAAGAAAAAAGCAGGCAAAAGCGGAAAGGTTATTTGCTGGGCACACAGACAAAGCTCTCTTGATACAATCGAAAAGCTTGGCTTGGCAGATGTATGCATAGCAGGAGACGCCACTAATGCAATAGAAGTATATGACAAAATAATGGAAGCGACAGACGGAAAATTATGCGATATCGTAATAAGCTGTGTATCGAGACCAAACTGTGAAATGTCAGCAATACTTGCAACAAAAGATGAAGGAACAGTATATTTCTTCAGTATGGCAACAAGCTTTACAAAAGCAGCATTAGGAGCTGAAGGCGTTGGTAAAGACGTTAACATGATAGTAGGAAACGGCTATACAAAAGGACATGCGGACACAGCTCTTCAGATAATGAGAGAAAGCAAAGAATTAAGAGATTTATACACTGAATTGTACGCTTAATTATTAATTGCAATATATAAAAAATATAAACGGAGGTAATAAGGTGGCTTATTATAACGAAATAGAACTTTGGAAAGATGTAAAACCCGAAGATTGGGACGATTGGAAGTGGCAGGTAGAAAACAGAATTGATACTGTTGATCAGCTGAAGCAAATTATTAACATCACAGAAGAAGAAGAAGAGAGAATTGCAAAGGTTCTTGAAAAATTCAGAATGGGTATAACTCCATACTATGCAGCACACATGGATAAGGATGACCCGAGAGATCCAATAAGAATGCAGGCTGTTCCTACATTTGC
>DOON01000056.1:0-7963 GCA_003514865.1 Clostridiales bacterium | reverse complement strand
TCTTTTCCTGATTACAGACCAGTGCTCAATGTATTGCAGACACTGTACAAGAAGAAGATTTGCGGGACAATGCGATGATGAAGTATCAATGACAAACATTGATAAATGTATTGAATACATCAGAAATACACCTGTTATAAGAGACGTATTGCTGTCAGGCGGAGACTGTCTGCTTGTTTCAGATGAAAAGTTAGAATATATAATCAAGAAGCTGAGAGAAATACCACACGTTGAAATAATCCGTCTGGGTTCAAGAACTCCGGTTGTTTGTCCTCAGAGAATTACTGACGACTTGGTTAACATGCTTAAGAAATATCATCCGATATGGCTTAACACTCACTTCAACCACCCGAAGGAATTTACTCCTGAGTCAATGGAAGCGTTGAGAAAGCTTGCTGATGCAGGTATTCCTTTAGGAAACCAATCAGTATTGCTGAGAGGAGTTAATGATTGTCCTCATATTATGAGAGACTTAGTTCACAAGCTTGTAAGAAACAGAGTTAGACCGTACTACATTTATCAGTGCGACCTTTCACTTGGTATTGAGCATTTCAGAACACCTGTTGCAAAGGGTATTGAAATAATGGAAAGCTTGAGAGGACATACATCAGGTTATGCTGTACCTACATTTGTTGTTGATGCTCCTGGCGGCGGAGGAAAAATTCCTGTAATGCCTAACTACGTTATTTCACAGTCAGCAGACAAAATAATACTGAGAAACTACGAAGGCGTTATTACAACATATACTCAACCTCATATTCCTGATCTTGAATGCACATGTGACGTATGTCAAGGAAAGAAAAGTGATCCTCTGACAGGAGTTGCAGGCTTGTTGCAAGGTAATGAGCTTGCTCTTGAACCTACAAAGCTGGCAAGAAGAGAAAGAGTACACAAATAAATAAAAAACCGGCCAATGCAAGGAATCTCGGAAGTGAGATTCTTTGCGGCGGTCAGTATAAAAGAGGGCATATGAGATTAATTGATATAATCAGTCAAAATAATTACAACACTGTTTCAATCATAGGGCTTGCAAAGAATTCAGGCAAGACTGTCACCCTCAATTATCTCATAGAAGAGGCAGAAAATCTAGGTTTAAATATAGGTATAACTTCAACAGGCAGAGACGGTGAAAGTGTGGACCTTGTAACACAGACCCAGAAGCCGACGATTATGGCAGCTGAAGGAATGTATGCGGCTACGGCCAAAAAGGCGCTTATGCTTTCTGAAGCAAAGACAGAAATATTAGAAACAACAGGAATACCTACTCCGATGGGTGAAGTCGTAATTGTCAAGGTAAGACAGAGAGGCAATATACAGATTGCCGGACCTGTAAGCACTGCTGATATGAAGTATGTGGCAGAACGGCTGAGGCATCACGGAGCTCAGGTTGTTTTTATTGATGGGGCAATTGACAGAAAGGCTGTTTCATCTCCTGCGGTGACAGATGCATGTATCGTTGCGGCAGGGGCAGTACTGAGCAGGGATATGAAAAAGGTTTTGGAAAAAACTGCACATTCCGTTGAATGCTTCAAGCTTGCTCAAGCGGGAAGCGATGCGAGAAAAATTATACAGAAACACAGAAAAACCTGTATTATACAAAATACGGGGAGTGTAATTGTACCAGATATTGCAACAAGCATAACCGGAGGGAAGAAAATAAGCGAGCTGATTGATGAAAATACTAAATATGTGTACATCAAGGGCGCTGTGACCACCTCCCTGTTAAAAGATATAGGCGAAAATAAATTTTTAAGAGGCATTAAAATAATAATTGAAGACGGAACAAAGCTGTTCACAGAAATAAATGTGTGGAACGAGCTGAGGAGAAAGGGTCTGACGGTTGAAACCGTAAACAGCGTGAATGTAATAGCTGTGACCTTGAATCCGGTATCTCCGGCAGGGTATTTTTTTGACAGTGAGATTTTCAAATCGGAAATGGAAAAATATATTCCCGGGGTTAAAATAGTAGATGTAGTGTCAGGCGGTGATTTTGATTGACTGAATTTATGACGGAAAGCACGGTTAAAAATATAAACTTTGATTATATTTTTAATGAAGTTAAGCCTATTACGGAATATGGTATCAAGAAAAAACAGGAAGCAAAGCCTTTTAAGAGAGGTCATGAGGCAGACCTCAGAAACGCGTTCAATAAAATAAGGGCATTTATTGAAAGTTCCAGAAGGCGAGATATCATTGACGTTCTCAAACACGTAAAAAACATATATGAGACAATAGACAGGGCGAAAAAAAATCAGGTGTTGGACGAGGTTGAACTGTTTGAAGTAAAAAACTTTCTTATTCAGACAGAAAGATTGGAGAAGGTTTTAAAGACATTTCAAATGGACGATTTAAAATTAACACCCATGCCGCAGCTTTATGAGCTGCTGGATCCCGCTCACGAAAAGCTCAACACATTTTATATCTATGACGAATATTCCGAAAAACTAAAAAGCATAAGATTAAAAAAGAAACAGGCAGAAAAAGATATTGCTGTATTAAAAAAAGCAATTAAAGAAACAATAGAAAAAAAATATGACGTGAAGTTAAACCTCAAGGATGAGGTAACTGTGAGCAAGTCTAATAAAGAAAAAGCAGAGGAGCTTTCAAAGGAAGGCAATTTGAGAGTTTCCGGCGAAAACTATCTGAACGTTATTTTTAAAATAAAAAATAACGAANNAAGAAATTGACGGGCTTGAGCAGGAGCTTGAGCATCTGAGAAATGAGGAAGAAGAAGAGGAATTCCTCATAAGACAGAGAATTTCCGAGGAAATAAAGGCATATCACCATACAATAACAGATAATATAAATGTAATTGGTGAAACAGACTATTTGATTGCAAGAGCAAATTACGCTCAGAAAACAAATTCTGTTGAGCCGGAGATAATAGAGAACCTTGAGATAACTGTAAAATCCGGAAGAAACCTGAAGCTTGAAAAAAGCCTTAAGGAAAAGCACAAAACATATGTGCCGGTTGATTTGAGTCTTAGAAAGAATGCAGTTTGTATTACAGGTGCAAATATGGGCGGAAAAACAGTAAGTCTAAGGATGATTGGCCAGATTGCAGCCTTGGCTGCCTATGGAATGTTTATTCCGTGTGAATATGCAAGGCTGTGTCTCTTTGATCATATTTTTATATCTGTGGGAGATGATCAGTCCATTGAAAAAGGACTTAGTACCTTTGGAGCCGAAATTGTTAATTTAAAAGAAGCACTGGATTATTCTGAAAAAAGATGTCTTATTTTAATTGACGAACTGGCGGGAGGTACCAATCCAAAGGAAGGTTATGCAATTACGAAGGCAGTGGTGAACTATCTGAAAAAGAAGAATTGCATAACAGTACTGACAACCCATTATGATAATGTAGCTAACGACGAAGACGTGCAAAATTTACAGGTTGCAGGGCTTGTTCTTCCTGGTGAGGCTGATTTATTTAAGATAAACAACATAGACCAGATAGCTAAATATATGGACTACAGATTGATTGAGGTAAAGTATCAAAAGGATATACCCAAAGATGCTATTAAAATAGCTAAAATGGCAGGAATTTATGAGGAAATAATTATAGATGCGGAAAGATATATAAACGATTAATTTAAGGAGGAATTATGGAGAGCAAGTTAAATTTAAATCCGGAGCTTATTCAAAGTGCACGTTCAGCTGCAGCACGCATAGCAGAAAGTACGCAGCAGTTTATAGACAAAAACACAACTGTTGCGGTTGAAAGAACAGTTGCAAGACTCATGGGCATTGACGGCGTAGATGAAATCGAAAAACCGCTGCCAAATGTGCTTGTGGACAGCATTAAAGAAGGAGGCGGATTGTCAAAGGGAGCTGCATTCTGGATAGGAAACGCAATGGTGCAGACAGGCAAGACACCTCAGGAAATCGCAGAATCAGTTAGCACGGGAGAAATAGAAATCACAAAGCTACCCATAGCTGACGAAAATAAAATTATTGACGCCATTTACAAGACAGCAGAAAAAACTGTTGAAAAAATAAAGAACAACAGAGAAAAAAGAAATGAGTATCTCAATACAATAGGTGAAGGCAGAAAGCCATACCTCTACGTAATTGTTGCTACAGGAAATATTTTTGAGGACATTATTCAGGCTCAGGCTGCTGCAAGACAGGGAGCAGACGTAATAGCAGTTAGAAGAACCGCGGGACAGAGCTTGCTGGACTATGTTCCTTACGGAGCAACAACAGAAGGCTTTGGCGGTACATTTGCAACCCAGGAAAATTTCAGAATAATGAGGAAGGCTCTTGATGATGTTGGACAGGAGGTAGGAAGATACATCCGTTTGTGCAACTACTGCTCAGGTCTTTGTATGCCTGAAATAGCAGCAATGGGAGCTATCGAAAGACTGGATGTAATGCTCAACGATGCTCTTTACGGAATACTTTTCAGAGATATCAACATGCAGAGAACATTGGTTGACCAATATTTCTCAAGAATTATAAACGGCTTTGCCGGAATAATCATAAATACAGGCGAGGACAACTACCTTACAACTGCTGATGCTGTTGAAGAAGCACATACGGTGCTTGCATCACAGTTTATAAATGAGCAATATGCATTAAAGGCAGGAATACCGGAAGAGCAGATGGGCCTCGGTCATGCATTTGAAATGAATCCATCAGTGGAAAACGGATTTTTGCTGGAGCTTTCTCAGGCGCAGATGGCAAGAGAAATATTCCCTAAGGCTCCATTGAAATACATGCCTCCTACAAAGTTTATGACAGGAAATATATTCAAGGGACATTTGCAGGATGCGTTGTTTAACTTCATATCTATATGGACGCACCAGGGAATTCAGCTTTTAGGAATGCCTACGGAAGCAATTCATACACCTCATCTTCAGGACAGAATGCTTTCTATTGAAAATGCAAAATACATTTTCACAAATGCTAAGGATATCGGTGAGGAAGTCGAATTCAAAAAAGACGGAATTATCCAGAAGAGAGCTCAGGAGGTTCTGGCAAAGGCTGAGGAACTGTTGAGAGACATTGAAAAAGAAGGAATATTCAGCACAATCGAGCAGGGAAAATTCGGCGGAGTAAAAAGAGGCTTCACCGGAGGAAAGGGTCTTGAAGGTGTTGTTGAAAAGAACGAGCAATATGTTAATCCATTCATAGATTTAATGCTGGGAGGTGACAGGTAATGGAAAATACTCAGAAAGTTGATTTAACGAAAATAAAGCCTTATGGTGATACTCTGAACGACGGTATGGTTCAGATGAGCTTTACATTGCCTGTACCATACGGAGATGAAGCAAGTGAAGCAGCAAGACAGCTTGCGGCAAAAATGGGATTTGACGAACCTGCTGTAGTTTATTCAAAAGACCTTGGCATAGGCTATACTTACTTTATAATGTATGGAAAATGCACTCATACAGTTGACTATACAACAGTTGAGGTACCAAAGGTAGATATTGAATTCATGGACAGGGATCAAGTGGAAGAATATATAAGGGAAAATATCAAGAGACCTGTTGTAATAGTTGGAGCATGTACAGGTACTGACGCACACACTGTTGGTATCGATGCAATCATGAACATGAAGGGATTTGACGGTAATTACGGACTTGAGAGATACAAGGGAATAGAAGCTATAAACATGGGCAGCCAGGTTCCAAATGAGGAGCTTATTGCAAGAGCAATAGATCTTAAGGCTGATGCCATACTGGTTTCACAGGTTGTAACTCAAAAGGATGTGCATATTGCAAATCTTACACAGTTGGTTGAAATGATTGAAGCCGAAGGCCTGAGAGACAAGATTATTCTTGTGTGCGGCGGTCCGCGTATTTCACATGNNAGCAGGCTTCGGTTCAGGAAGTTTTGCAAACCACGTTGCAACATTTGTCGTAAAACAAATAGTTGAAAGAAATCTGATATAGTTATATACTGACAGAATAAGGAAGGGTAACCTTCCTTATTTTAATGGACGGGAGCACTATATGGAAAAGAACAAATGGTTTTGCATTCTTAAAATCCTAACTTTATCAATATTGTTCATATTGGCAGCTTATTTTGAAAATGCACAACAGCAGAGGCTGTTTACTCTGATTTTAGTATTTTCACTTTTAATTGCAAATAATATACTTAAATATTTTGTAAATGAAAAAAGAAGGTTTTATTTTGTACTTTTTGCCGTAGATTTAGCTCTCATATATATCTTAGAAACAAATTCAAGACTCCTCATTAACTATTTTCTTCATTCATTTTACATAATCATTCTTTTCGAAGCAGCTGTCACATTGGAAATCAAACATGGAATAATAATCGGAATAGCAGATGTGCTTGTTTCCATGGTTAAATTCATATATCTTACTTACTTCAGATTCAATCTTTCAAGTATATCTCAAATGGTTTTCTTTTTTACAATAAGTATACTTATTTTAATTGTCGCAATATTTGCACAGTACAACAGGCAGGAAAAAGAAAAAAAGGATATGCTGTACAGTGAGCTTCTTGATGCTCACAAAAAGCTGAAGGAATACACAGACGAAGTGCAAAGACTTTCGGCGGTGGAAGAACGTAACCGAATAGCGAGGGATATTCATGATAACCTTGGGCACAGCATGACTGCTCTCATAATGCAGCTTCAGATGGCAGAGCATTATCTCATAACAGATTCGCCAAAGTCACAGGAGCTCATCGCAGATTCTGTAAAGGCAGCAAAGGATAACCTCTCAGGTATACGCGAGGTAGTAGAAACTCTGAGAGGAACAGGTCAACATACTTCTCTGGCAGACGCACTCCGGGGGCTAGCGGGAAAATTTTCTGAGAGCACGGGAACTGTCATTGACCTGAAAATTGAAGGAACTATGCCGGATAATCAAAAGATATTCAATGCAACCTATCATATTCTGCAGGAGTCCATGACAAATGCTGTGAGGCACGGAAAGGCATCTGAAATAATGGCTGAAATAAATTATTTCGATGATGTTGTACGTTTTATAATAAGAGACGATGGCACAGGGACTGATAATATAACAGAGGGATACGGAATGAGAGGGATCAGAGAGAGGGTTAAGGAATTGAACGGTGATGTGGAATTCAAATCTGAGAACGGATTTATAGTGAGCGGTTATCTACGCAAATAAAATTTATAGGGAGATATTATGATTAAAGTATTGCTGGCAGATGATCAGGATATATTGACAGAAGGTCTGAAGCTTATATTGGGAGCGGAAGATGATATAGAGATAACGGGAACGGCGAATAATGGAAGAAAAGCATATGAGCTGTGCAGAATAAGGCGCCCGGATGTAGTTCTGATGGATATACAGATGCCCGAATTAAATGGTGTTGAGGCTACCTCAATGATAAAGAGAGATTTTCCTGAAATTAAGGTTATTGTGCTCACAACCTTCAACGACGATAAATACATATATGATGCCTTAAAAAACGGAGCCTCGGGATATATGCTGAAGGATGCTCCGCCGTCTGAAATAGCCGGTGCTGTGCGCAGTGTATTCAGCGGGGGCGGACTGATTCAGCCGGAGGTAGCCGCGAAGGTCATAGACAAGTTTGCACAGCTTGCCAATGAAACTGTGGATAAAACCACTGATCCGAGACTCAATCTGTTGACAGAAAGAGAAATTGAAATATGCAGATTGATTGCGGACGGCAGAAATAACAAGGAAATATCAGAACAATTATTTTTAAGTCAGGGTACGGTAAAAAATCACATAACAAGAATCCTGATAAAGCTAGATATGAGAGACAGAACACAGCTGGCTGTTTTTGCGGTTAAAAATAACCTCATTTATGACTAAAGTCACGGCATAATTCTATTAATTTGTGATTTCGGATACTATAAATCCAGGTTGCAGTCTTTTATACTGAATATAAAATATAATTTATTACAGGGGTGCAGTATGAAAAAAATTGTGTGTTTAGCATTGACGCTTGTTTTTATGCTATCGCCGACTGCCTGCGACACGAACAATCTTGCGGA
>DOON01000150.1 GCA_003514865.1 Clostridiales bacterium | reverse complement strand
CCCAATGAGTAATAATCCTGTAAGAATGTGAATTAATAATAATTAATTCTTCCTTCCATAGGCCTTATCACCTATTGCCCCTAATGCACCGTATTATCGGAATGTTCCTACCTGTAAAGAAATATGCTTGGATTCAGCGGATTGTTATAAAATAAAAAAGAGGTTTAAATTAAATCGGCAAATACCAATTCAATAAAAACCTCCAGCTTTCTGGTCAGTTATTATAGTTTTATGCTTTTTTTAATTTCCTCAACCCGTATTGGTTTCCCCTCTTGAACAATGATACGAATTTCACCGTATTCAGTATTCCTGATAATTTCCAGCAGCTTTATTTCCTTTTCGGTGGGTAAAAATTTCTTGCTGTCCATAACTCACCACCTAATCTATGTACTGAAAATAAAATAACGCACCACATAATCGTGATACGCTTTATCCACGTTATGCTTCCTAGGTCCGGTAGGAGCATTATCATCCGAAATGTATCTGACTTATCCTTTAAGGCTTCACAGTGACCGACTCGCAGGGATTTGCACCCTATTCCATATCTCTATAAATAGATCGAATGATAAATACTTTTATATAGTGGATATTCAATCCACCGTATACAAATTATAACATATTCCTACATACATGTAAAGTGATTAAATATATTTAATTTTTAATCAACATAGCCCCGCCGTTTTTCTTTTCCTGTAGAAAATTGAGCAAATCGTTATCTTGCGTCATATTTATTCATAATGTATTTGATGCCTCCCGGTCGCATGCATTATGAATGCGCAGAAATATTTGCCTATTTTTACTTAGGAATCGAAAAACGAAGTTCACAGGGCATATCGCAGTCTCCTTCACCAATTTATCCTTTCCCAATGGCCGCATTGGGAACTCGCTGCGGTTGACCTGCCGTCATTTTTTTCTCCCTCACGGTCGAAAAATGTGNNCCGGGATTCTCACCCGGTTCCGTAGTTAAACAAGTTTATATGCAAATGTTTTATAGCTTTATTTTACCAGTTATAACATTGCGTGTCAACCCCCTTGATTCTTTGATTATTTACATTTACTTATTCTTTTATTGAGTATTCGGCATAAATGTAGTATACTTTTCACATCCCCCCACCGGGGATATGAAGGAGGTATACAATGTCTCATCATCACAAAAATTCACAAGCGGTTATCAACCGCCTGTCACGGGCAATCGGACACTTGGAGTCCGTAAAAAAAATGGTTGAGGAAGACAGGGATTGTAGCGAGATTCTCATTCAAATTGCGGCTGTAAAATCAGCTGTGAACAACATAGGCAAGGTTATTTTACAAGACCACATTAATCACTGCATTGTGGATGCTGTGGAAACCGGGAATCAAAAGGTTCTTGACGATTTATCCGTTGCCATTGATAAATTTATAAAGTAGGGTGAATAAATGAAATCAAGACACAATACGGCAATATTTTTTTCAATTCTGGCGGCAGCTTTGTATGCCATAAGTTCACCTTTTTCAAAGCTGCTGCTTGAAAAAATTCCTGCTGCCATGATGGCATCACTGCTATATCTCGGCGCTGGTATCGGACTTTTCATTGTGGGCATAATCCAAAAGAAAACAGGAAGGCAGCAACAAGAACTTCCGTTGACTAAAAAAGAGATGCCCTATACCATTGCAATGGTGGGGCTTGATATTGCTGCACCTATATTTTTGATGATAGGGCTTACCATGACAACTGCTGCCAATGCCTCGCTTCTCAACAATTTTGAAATTGCTGCAACAAGTATTATAGCATTTTTCGTATTTAAGGAGGCAATTTCAAAGCGGTTGTGGCTTGCTATTTTTCTTGTTACTCTGGCAAGCATAATCTTATCAGTGCAGGACATCAGAAGTTTTTCATTTTCGTTCGGCTCTATTTTTGTTCTGTTAGCATGTGTTTGCTGGGGCTTTGAGAACAACTGTACACGAATGCTTTCGAGCAAAAACCCTCTGCAAATTGTTGTCATTAAGGGCATATTCTCCGGAACCGGCTCTCTCATCATTGCGCTGGTGCTTGGTGAAAGGGTAAGCAGTATTTTATATATCTTCGCAGCTTTATTGATGGGATTTGTGGCATATGGGATGAGTATATTCTTCTACATCTTCGCACAGAGAGAACTTGGCGCGGCAAAGACAAGTGCATATTACGCCATTGCTCCCTTTATCGGTGTTGCACTGTCCTTTGTGATTTTTAAAGAGTTTCCTAGTACCACCTTTATTCTTGCTCTTTTAATTATGATTGCAGGAACATATTTTGCATCATCCGATACCAAAGCAAGCAAAAATTCCTAAAAAATATTATTCAATTCCGATCCATGCTTTGATAAAAATTCTATCAGCACACTTGTGAAGCATGGGTAAAATTCTTCTGCGCCGTTTTTTCTTAATGTCGCTACAAATGCTTTGCCGTCAACATGAACTACAGGAACATAAAGCTGGATTTTTTTCAACGCATTATAAAAGCTCAGATCATTTTTATATACGGATTCGCGAATGAATCGTTCCATCTCAAAATATACATCAGATTCCTTAACCATAATTCCTCCTGTTTTAATTGCATATATAACAAAATGCCGGGAGTACCGGCATTTGAGTTCATTAATTTAAGGATTCGACAGCTGCATCTAAAATTGTTACGCAACGCCCATGGAGAGAGCATTCAGCAGAATAAGAGACCGCCCGTCTCTTATTGAACGTCCGAAATACTTGGAGGTATTTGCAGCCTTGCATCTGCAATTGCGGAAAGTTATTTTCTACTGTTTCGTTCAACAATATTTTATTTGCAGCTGTTTCATCTGTGAGGTTTCGCAATACAAAGACCGTGGTTCTTAGCAGAGAGAATGGTGGCTGCAGTTCCTGTGCACCGGGAGGTTGATACCGGCATGTCGGAATACGCCGGCAGCAATAATTTGCAGTCTCATTCAATCTACTTGATCACGCCGTCCTCATAAGTTGAAGCCTCGTTGTGGTTGACCCCACATTTTTGTTTCCTCAAGCAAAAAATTGTGGGCTAGCCATATAAAAACACCTGCATTTTCATGACGAAAAATATAGGTGTACATTCCTATGTTACCTAAAAAAGTTTATTAAGCTTCTTTACCTGTATATTATTTTTCGTTGGAAAATAATAGTACGCTCATGCCTAATCACATATCCTGACTTAGCTTCAACGCTTGCCCCGCCTTCCCGCATACACAGTGGCCTAATGGAGTTCGCTCCGCAATACAGTAACCCGATTGTCCGGGATTCTCACCCGATTCCGTGAATTAAACAGTTATATTATGCAAATATTTTTATAATTCAATTCTACTACCACGGACTATAATTGTCAACATCTATATGCGGAAAACCAGTTAGGTCATTTTATTTACATATGAATTTTACATATAAATAATGACATAATAAATATATATTTGAATTATAGGAGAAGGTTATGGGAAAACACAATTTAGAAAACAAGAGAGAAACTATTAATAAAATGAAGAATGACATTGAAAATACGGAACGAAATTACAGAGAAGACGAAAAAACGCTCAATCAAATTAGTGATGAAGAAGTAAAGGCGGATTTACAGCTTAAGAATTTCAGGAGAGAGCATGCTTTAAATAATATGAAGTCAAATATTCAAAACGAATATGACAAGGAAAACAACTTCAAAAACAATATGAAGTGACAGATAATCACAGTCTTGTTCACATATTTGCTAATTCGCTGTCGCTCATGCAAATTTTGAACTCGTTGAGATTGACCTACCGCCGTTTTTTCTCCCTACCGGTCGA
>DOON01000084.1 GCA_003514865.1 Clostridiales bacterium | reverse complement strand
TGGATGAGAGCAAAATGACTACAAGGCAGGGAGAAATAAGGGTTCAGGATGCTTACTCGTTAAGATGTACACCTCAGGTGCACGGAGCAAGCAAGGACGCTATTAATTATGTAAGAGAAAGAGTTGAAATAGAAATAAATTCTGTAACCGACAATCCCATAATATTCCCTGAAACGAGAGAAGGTATATCAGGAGGAAACTTCCACGGACAGCCAATGGCTCTCAGCTTTGACTTTCTGGGTATAGCTCTTGCCGAGCTTGCAAATATTTCGGAAAGAAGGCTTGAGAGATTGGTTAACCCTGCATTGAGCGGATTGCCGGCATTCCTTGTTGAGCAAGGCGGATTGAATTCAGGATTCATGATTGTTCAGTATTCTGCTGCTGCACTGGTTTCGGAGAACAAGGTTCTTGCGCACCCAGCTTCCGTTGACAGCATTCCCTCATCGGCAAATCAGGAGGACCATGTTTCAATGGGAACAATAGCTGCCCGTAAAGCCAAGGAAATAATGGAAAATGTGAGAAGAGTCATCGCAATGGAAATAATGTGCGCATGCCAGGGAATTGATCTGAGAGGAAACAAGGGTCTGGGAAAAGGAACTGCTCCTGTTTACGAAGCAGTAAGAAGTCAGGTTCAGACATTGACTGAAGACAGACCTCTGTATGAAGACATAAATAAATGCGAAGATCTGATAATAGATATGTCGATTATTAAAGCATGTGAGAATAAAGCAGGAAATATCGAATTTTAAATTTTAAAAACAAGTGGTGCAATGATAATTAGGAATAATAAATTGCACCACTTTTTTGCTGAAATTTTTGAAATAAAACTGGCAGATGTTTTTATCTCAGCATAAATAAAGCATGTTAATCCCGAGATTAACATGCTTTGCTACTAGCATTTTTCCATCATAACCTTCAATATCTCATCATCTGTGTTTTTCATTCCTATGTTAGAGACGTGAGCCAAGTTCAGAATTGTTTTTTCGGGAGTATCCCCCAATATTCCGTTATCATCTGGGATAAATATATTTTTAAGGGCCATTTCGGAAGCATCCACTGCAGCGTCTACTGATATTGATAGCTTGTAGGAGCACCCTAATTTTGCTCCGTCACAAAGCATGCCAGATATTCCTGCCACCATATTGTTTATGGAGCCCTTAATTTGATTTATATCTCCGCCCAGCAGGTATGTAAGTCCGACGGCACAGCCCACACCGGCGGCAACACCGCAGCCGCATACGGGAGATAATGAGCCTAAATGCGCCTTTACAAATATTGTTACAAGATGGCTCAATGTAACGGCGCGTATTATTTTTTCGCTTTGGATTTTTTCAGCCATCCCTACGTAGGAAACAGGTATTATTGCCACAAGACCGTGATTTCCTGAGCCGGCACTGCTCATGACCGGCAGGAGGTATCCCGACATACGGGCTTCGGAGGCAGCGGCAGTATATGCCTTTGCCATGGAAAAAACATCCTTTGCACTGTTGTAAAAATAATTTCCAAGGCCTACGCCTGTTTGACCCTGTAAGCCTGCCTGTGCAATTCTCATATTTAAATCAATTCCGTTTTGAATAAATGCTATATCTTCAATGGGCGCTTCATCGGCAAATTTAATCAAGTCATCAATACAATATTTCTTGATTTCATTCCTGGTCTCTCCGGAGGCTTCGGTATTTAATGTGTTATCAAGAATGATCTGTCCGTTTTTTACTTCGCTGATTATATTTGTGTGCGAGTTTCTTATTGTTACGCTGCAGGTATCATTTTCTCCCAATGCTTCTGCCCTTATATAAAGACCCTGAATATTTTCCAGCTGCAGACTTATGATATTTGCTTCTACAATTTTAAGTGCTTCGTCAATGCTTCTATTGTCCACATCCTTTAATACTTCCAATTTGTATTCGGATTTTCCCACAACTAATGCAAGAGCTGCTGCGAAAATAATCCCGTGCTCATTTGTTCCCGGAATTCCCACACTCATGCTGTTTTTAATTATGTTTTTATCGGCATATATTTTTAATTCCTTTACGTCGGACCCAAGTATTTCTTTGGCCCTTGCAGCCGCATAAGCAACAGCTCCGGGTTCTGTGCAGCCAAGTGCCGGAACCACTTGATTTTTTAATATATCAACTAATAATTTTTTATCCATATCACACCTCCGATAATATATGAGCAATATTTGTGCCAAGAAAGTTAAGTAGAAAAAACAAAACCAAGAGTTTGAAATTTTAACAATTTTGCCTGAAAGCGTTTATTAACTAAAAATAATAATTCTTATTTTTGATAAATGCAATTCATATTACTATAAGACGTATTGGAAATGCTTAGATATGTGATTTATCATTTTTGAAAAATGCTTATCAAAAATGATAAACTGTGATATAATAAAACTGCAGTGCTCAGTTTCTGCGAAAATTGTAAAGAAAGGTATGCTTATGAGCAAGTTAAAAAGCATTAGCACAGACTTACTACATATAGTGGAAGCACTTAAGGCTGTCACAAATATTGATATTATAATAGTGGATGAAAACCTGGACAGGGTTGTCACCACAGTGAAGGATGAAACTGATACAGGCAGGAAGGTGCCTGTAAATTCTGTATTTCACAAATGTATAATGACCGGAGAGCAATATTTTATAGAGGATCCAAAGGAAAATGAACTGTGCATAAGCTGCTCTGATTTTTCCACTTGCAAGGAATTAGTGGAATTTTGCATACCCATAAAATACAACAATCAGATCATCGGTGTGCTTGGGATGTGCGCATACGATGAAATTGCCAGGAAAAATCTTATGCTGAACAAAGACGGGTACATAAAATTTGAAAGCAGATTGAGCGTTCTTATTTNNGAAATACAGGTCATCGGAGCTTCTCACCCTCATAAATTCATTAAATGACGGAATAATAGTAATAAACAACAATAAAGAAATAGTGACAACAAATAAATACATAAATGAAAAGTTAAATTTGAATTCCGGTGACGTGCCACATATACAGGAGCTGCTGACAGAAAGAGTTTTAGAACAATTGCTTTCTATTGACTTTGACGGAGAGGTGGGACCCTTCAAATTAAATGGCGTGGAGCTCATAATAAATGCAAGCCCCATAACAGTTAAAGGCAACAATGAGGGCTTTGTTTTGCTGCTGTCAGACTTTGCAAAAATGAAAGAATCAGTTCTTGAATCAAACAGAAAAAAAGACATCATCACATTTGCCGACATAGTGGGGGAAAGCGAGGTGCTGCTTCAGGCCAGAAGAGAAGCTATTCAGATAGCGGAAAACAATGCATCTGTATTGCTTTACGGCGAGACGGGAACAGGCAAGGAAGTGTTTGCAAGAGCCATACATAATTTAAGCAAAAGAAAAGATAATGTGTTTATGGCAATAAACTGCGGCGCAATACCTGAGAACTTAATAGAAAGTGAGCTTTTCGGATATNNGAATTGTTTGGTCATGAAAAAGGCTCATTTACCGGAGCTGTTGAGAAAAGAATAGGAAGATTTGAAGAAGCCGATAAAGGAACATTATTTCTTGATGAAATAGGTGACTTGCCGTTTTTAATGCAGGTAAAATTAAACCGTGCATTGGAAGAAAAAGAAATAGTAAGGGTTGGAGGAAGCGTACCCATAAAGGTAAATCCGAGAATTATTTCTGCAACGCATAAGGATTTAAGCGCATTAGTGGATAAAAATTTGTTCAGAGATGATTTGTACTACAGATTAAATGTTGTCCCCATTCATTTGCCGCCTCTAAGGGAACGAGGCTATGATGTAATAGTACTTTCCAGGTATTTTTTAAATCATTTTTCAAGGGTTTACAACAAGGATATAAGTGGATTCTCCCCTGAGGCAGAAATGCTTCTTCTGAACTATAAATTTCCCGGAAATATAAGGGAGCTGAGGAATTTGATTGAATATGCAGTAATATTTGAAGAAAACAGCCTTATCGGCAAGGATAACATTAAAAGAAAAACAGGCGATTATAAAGAGGACAATGTTAAGCTGGCAGATTTGACTAAAGCTTATGAAAAACGCGTAATCATAAACAAAATAAAAATATGCGGAGATGACCTGCAGGCGAAAAAATTAGCTGCCAGGGAGCTTGGCATAAGTATCGCAACATTGTACAGGAAAATTGAAGAATAGCAAGTATCCCATGAAGACCTTTTTATTGCCATAAAACAGTGTTAATGTTATAATTATAGAAAATAAATCCGGAAGGTATAAAATGGCAGAAGCACTTTTTACAAATTTAATAATATACAGGGACATATTGAGCGATGAAATAATACAGTCCTACGGTAATCTCTGCCGTGTCTATTTTAAGCAGGAAAACAAGGAGGAGCTGGAGAGCATATATTACAGCTTGTGCAGTAAGTTGCTTTTTAAGGGATGCGATTCAATAAATGATTATATTGCATATAAAATATTAGAGGATGAAAATATATTCAGTCTGAGGATGGAAAAGGGAGAGCAGGCGGATGAAAAAACAAAAAAAGCCGTCCTTTATGATTTATCCCTGTTTAAGAAAATATTTGAGCTTCCTCTGAAAGGAATGGCATCAGCTGCAGGAGATATGAGCAATTTCATTAATTATGGAAGCAATGAGGAGCTTACGGAATTGTTCAAGAGCAGGAGGACTGAGGAAGTATTTGATTATATTTCGTCTCAGTATCAATCCAACGGATGTGGAAAATTCAGAAACAACTATGCGTTCAGCCTCAATGACTGCGGCAGTATGGTGACTGTGGAGAATTTCAATCCCGTCAATATGGAAAGCATCTACGGATATGAGAGACAAAAAGATAAAATAATAGAAAATACAAGCAAGTTTATTTCGGGTCAATATGCATTGAACGCACTGCTTGTAGGAGACAGCGGAACAGGAAAATCAACTGCGGTGAAGGCGCTCGTACCCATGTTTAAGCATAAAAAGCTCAGATTGATAGAAATTGAAAAGGAAAATTTGAGCCATATTTCAAAACTGATTGATGTGCTGAAAAATAGAGGGATGTATTTCATAATATTTATAGACGATCTTTCATTCGAAAGCAATGACAGCAGCTACAAATATCTTAAATCAGCGGTTGAAGGAAGTATATATGAGCAGCCGTCAAATATTCTGTTCTATGTTACATCAAACAGAAAGCACCTGATTAAGGAAAATATGGTTGAAAGGCAAAATGAGGTTCATCTGAGGGATGCAATAAATGAACAAACATCTCTGGCTGACAGATTCGGTCTCACCATACTGTACTCGGAACCCAATCAGAATGAGTCTTGCGAGATTGTTTTGGGACTTGCGGAAAAATACAAGGTTAAATACGAATCTAAAGAACAGCTTTTGGCCGACGCAAAGAAATTTGCAATGCAGAACGGCGGCAGGACGGGCAGGACTGCAGTGCAATTTGTAAAAACATATATATAATAAAAAAATTTTGGAACAAATATAAAAATATAACGTCTAATATTATAACCGAACGAGGTGAAGCAATGAACAGCAATGAACTGTGGCTTGTTGAAGAGAGTCGTAAGGGAAATGTTGATGCGTTCGAGGAGCTTATAAAGGATTACAAGAGGGTAGCGTACAATATTGCTCTCAGAATCCTTCGTATCCTTGAAGATGCGGAGGATGCATCTCAGGAAGCATTGATAAAAGTTTACAAAAGTATACAGAACTTTAACATGCAATCTACCTTTAAGGTATGGATGTACAGAATTGTAGTAAATACATGTATTGATTTTAAAAGAAAGAAAAATATCAACGTTGTTTCAATAGATGAAGGCATTGATGTAGGAGGAGATAATCAGGTTTATAGGGAAATAGCCGATGATTCCGCAAATCCTGATGTGCTGCTTGAAAAGAATTTCAACAGCAAGGTAATAAATGATGCTGTCAGCAAATTAGAGGATGACTATAAGGCAATCATTATTTTAAGAGATATTCAGGGATTTTCCTACAGTGAAATAGCTGAGATTTTATCGTGCAATTTGGGAACGGTGAAATCAAGGCTTAACAGGGCAAGAAAAAGCCTGAAGGAAATACTTGAAAATGAACTGAAAATTCAGTGCTAGGGTGGTGATAATATGGAGTGTAATGAAATAAGAGATAATTTATCTTTATATATTGATGATGAATTGAGTGAAGAAGAGAAAAAGGCTTTAGAAGAGCATCTTGATAATTGTCCTGAATGCCGTAAGGAGCTTGAAGAATACAGAATAATTATTAAGGCTTTAAACGAATTGCCGGATGAAGAACCACCTGCCGGGTATTGCAAGAGACTTCACGAAAAGCTGTTAAAAGCTGATAAGGAAGAAGAGACAGCAAAAACCGTTGTATTTCCCTCAAAGAGCAGAGGAAATAAATTTAGATGGGTGAAATACGGCGGACTTGCAGCGGCTCTTGTACTTGTTTTCCTTGTTTATGGCAATAGCAGGGGCATGATGAANNTCAAGCAGCAAGATGGCTGAAAATGTTGCGCCCACCGCACCTACAGAGGGTCCTTCTTCCATGCGGGGTGATTACGGAAGCGGTTCAACGTATTTTGATACGGCAGACAGGGGACCAGCTGAATATTATACAGCAGATCAGGAAAATAATGCAAAGATGGAGGAAGCAGGAAAGCCGGAAAGTGCGGGCTTTCCACAGATAACTGCATTAGCAGCTGCGCCGAGGGAACTGAAAATTATCAAGTCGGGGAGTATATACGCGCAGACAAAGGATTATGAAAAGTTTTCTGAGGATATAGCAACAAAAATTGGTGAATTTGGCGGATATATCGAAAACAGCAGCACTGAGGTTTATCAAATTTACGGTGATGAAAAGCTTATGCACGGCAATCTGAGAATTCGCGTTCCGCAGGAAAGCTTCTACGAAACCGTAAGCTATCTTGAGCAAAATTCTGAGATATCAAGAAAAAATATCAATGAAAAGGATGCTACGAAAGAATATTACGAAAAAGACAACAAGGTTAAAAATCTTGAGATACAGGAACAGAATCTAAGGGCGCTATTTGAAAAAGCAACAACTGTTGAGGAAATGCTTCAGATAGAAAACGAGCTCAGAAGAATACGAACTGAAATAGATGAAATTAACATAAGCCTGTCAGATATTAATGACCGCTCTTCAATGTCAACGATAGAGTTAGAGGTTGAAGAGGTAAGAGAAGTCAGTTTTGCTATAAAAAGTGAAAAAGGTGTGTGGGAAAGAGCGAGAGAAGGCTTTATAAGCACGATCAACTCAATGGTAAGAGGATTTGGAAATTTCATAGTAAATGTTGTTTCCTCATCACCGGTGCTGATTCCAACGATAATAATTTTTGTGATACTGATTTTAAAAATAAAAAAATATTGGAAGAAGAAAATATAGCGAAAGGACTCTAAGAGCAGTCCTGCATAAAACAGTATACAAAATTGAACTCTTTATGGGAGTCTGCCAAGTAAAATGTCTAAAAAAGCAAGGTGCCGTTTCAGTCGAACGATACCTTGTTTTACTTTGTAGAGAAATAAAAAGGCAGAACACACACAGGACTTCGAGCCAAAGAAATCAGAAAATGTAGTTTTCGTAAATGGAAAAGGAAAAAGAAAATCATTGCTTCAGAAGACTGTTGAAAAGTTAGACGGATACATTGAAAGGTTAAAGAAATATAATCAATACATACACGTAATGGGAGAAAGGAACAGTTTCTCAAAGGCAGATCATGACGCAACTTTCATGAGAATGAAAGAAGACTACATGAAAAACGGGCAGAAGTGAAACAAGATATGGACTTTAGGCGATTCGCTAATGCAGCAGCCCCTGCTTGCTGGTTAACGGAAAGTCCGAAAAACTGCTTGCAAGGATACTCTTAAAATGTTCCAATATTGAAAGTGACAGTAGGCTAAAAAAGAAATATATGATATAATAAAAAAGGTTACATAGTGGAATTTTACTACGAAAAGTAAGGAGGGAACAGTTTGATTATCAAAAATGGAAAGCAATTCAATATGTTTCCCTCACATGAGGGACTAAGAAGATATATTTTATATTACAACATTGTATTTCCAGTGAGCGATGCGTTCACGGCAAACTATACGCTCATGCCTAACGCTTGCGGCACATTGTCACTTGCCTTCGATGGAACCTCTGTAATTGCCGAACTATGGGGAGCATCCCTGACACCTGTTTTGTTAGGAAAGGAACCAAATAGTTACCATGTCCTGTTGCTTATCCAACTTTCACCCTATGGTCNNCCTGTATCAAATCACACGCCAAAGCCAAGCAGGGTTTGCTGACAAGCGCCTTTTGCTTGCAGATATTGATAGCGAGCTTTTCAATTCGCTGTATCAAGCTTTTATAATTCCAAAAACTCCGATAGAGCTGGTAAATGCTTGCGATAGAATTTTATATAGGCGCATGGAGAAGCATATTGTTTCGGATGCTTTGTTATTAGCAACCACAGTGATTTCTGATAATCATGGACAAGTACATGTTAAAGAAGTTGCCCGGCAATCTAATTATAGCGAACGACAGCTAAACCGCTTGTTTCTTACGCAAATCGGAATGAATATTAAGAATTATGCACGCTTAACTCGCTTTAACTATGTGTTAAGGCATATTCAAAAATCGCCTTGCTTTTTTGCAGCATTGTCACAACAAGCCGGATATTTTGATCAGGCTCATTTTGATAAAGATTTCAAAGCAATTAGCGCTATTAGCCCAAAAAAATATTTGAGCACCATGTCGGATTTTTACTATGACGGAATGGATATGTATAATACAATATCCTCAAAGGAGGAATGAAAATTGAAGTATCAAGGTTGTCTTTTAGCGGTTAGGGATATATCTGCTTCCAAGCACTTTTATGAAAAAGTGCTTCACCAAAATGCTGTAATGGATATTGGCGCTCATGTAACCTTTGAGGGATTTTCTCTGCAGCAAGGATATGCCGAACTCGTTGGTATAGCAGCCGATAGCGTGAAAGAACAGGCACATAACTTTCAAATCTATTTTGAAGTAGAAGATTTAGACAAAGTGTATGCCGAAATGAAAAGTATATCGGGCTTACAATGGGTACATGAAATCAAGGAATATCCGTGGGGACAGCGTGATATTCGGGTATATGACCCGGACAGGCATATTGTGGAGACTGCGGAGGATATGAATACCGTTATCAAACGCTTTTTCAGTCAAGGTATGTCGGTTGAAGAAGTTTCCAAGCGCACAATGTTCCCTCTTGAAGTCGTGAAACAGTATGCGTCATGCTTTGATGAATCAAAGCCGCTTTTTTACTCTGAACATATAAGACATTTATTATAATAAAATGGGTATTGTGCCTTATTTGTGCCAATAAAACCCGAACAATAAGGAGAGTGCCTATGAACTGGGAACCATGGACAGGTTGTTACAAAATAAGCGATGGTTGCGCAAACTGTTATTTTTACGGACCACACGCGAAACGCTATGGTCAAAACACGATACAAAAAACAGATAAATTCGATTGGCCTATAAGAACGAACGCAAAAGGCGAATACAATATTAAAGGAAATAAAATTCTTGCGACTTGCTTTGCAACCGACTTTTTCCTGCCTGAAACGGACGAATGGCGTAAAGAAGTTTGGTCTATCATCAAGGAAAGAACCGATATAGAATTTTTGATTTTGACAAAGCGAATTGACCGTTTCCTTGTGTCACTTCCACCCGATTGGGGAGCAGGATATGACAATGTAAATATTGGCTGTACTGTTGAAAATCAAAAATTAGCTAATGATAGACTTCCATTATTCTTATCCTATCCGATAAAGCGGCGTTTTATTGCCTGCGCCCCACTTTTAGAAGCAATAGATTTAACACCGTATCTTCACGGAGTAGACCATGTGACAGTTGGCGGTGAAACGGGGAGGGAAGCTCGTGAATGTGACTATGATTGGGTACTTAATATCCGTGAACAATGTTTAAAAGCTAATGCAACATTTTGGTTCAAAAATACAGGCTCACTTTTTAAACGTAATGGCGTAGTGGAAAAAATAAATCCATTTAAGCAAACCAGTATGGCGAAAGAGCTTGGCATAGATATTTCAGACGGAAAGAGGTTGTTTTGATAGAACTTTGGGCCAACTATACCAGAGGTAACGGCATAGTAAAGCATATGAAAAACACCCCGCCTAAGCGGAAAAAGGTTGTCGTAAATGATATAATCAGCGGCAACTTTTTTATTGTTCGGAAGACATCAATCTTAATTTGCTATTTAATCATTTTGTCACATATGCTATAATACTTTATAATAAAAGAGAAAAGAGGAAGATATATGGGACAGGCAAGCATTGGTGACTTGTTAAATGATAAAGCAAGAGAGCAAATGAGAAGTATGGTTGATACCGGGAAAAATATTTCAGATCTGAAGGCTGGAGAAAAGACCGACGGATTTTATCTTATAAAGAGCTTTGATGTAAAGAAAACTACTAACGGTAAACAGTATATAGATATTGATCTTGTTGATAAAACAGGAGAAATAAACGCGAAAATATGGGAGTATTCAGAGGAAAAGGAAGCGCTTGTGGCAGGCAGCTCAATTGTCAAGGTGAGGGGAGAGGTTCTGGAGTGGAACGGCTCGAAGCAGCTAAAGGTGAATAAAATAAGACCTGCTTCGGAAACAGATTCTGTGAAAATATCGGAACTGATACCGTCTGCACCTGTTGACAAGGAAGAGATGTTCCATGAGGTAAAATCATATATGAATAAAATAAAAGACACTGAGATAAGGATTTTGGTGGACACAATTATATCTAAGTATTCAAGCAAGCTATACTACTATCCGGCTGCAAAGAAAAACCACCACTCATATATGGGCGGACTATTGTACCACATGATGAGAATGCTACAGTCAGGAGAGAAGCTGGGCCAGGTATATGACTTTCTCAATATGGACTATGTGTATGCGGGAGTTATTCTTCTAGACATTTGTAAAATACTTGAAATGGATTCCGATGAATATGGCGTTGTTTCGGACTATACAATGGAAGGAAAGCTGCTTGGACATATTATTCAGGGTATAAAGGAAATAGAAATCGAGGGAGAAAAATTAGGCATCAGCAGGGAAAAAAGCGTGGTGCTCCAGCACATGGTGCTGTCACACCACTATGAGCCGGAATTTGGAAGCCCGAAGAAGCCAATGACCCCTGAAGCGGAGCTGCTGCACTTCTTAGATATAATCGATGCAAGAATGTTTGACTTCCAGCATGCTGTTGAAGGTGTTCAGCCGGGGCATTTTACAGATAAAATATGGCTTCTGGATAACAGAAACTTATATAGAACGACGAATTAACACCGGAGGATTTATGGGATTAAATATAATTGCGGGGCGTGCCAAGACAGGCAAGTCCACGTATGTTTATGACAGCATAAATAAAGAGATAAAATGCGGAAATTCCACTGAGCTGATGCTTATAGTGCCTGAGCAGATGACCTATCAGGCAGAGTATGAAATCATTGACCGTATAGGTGAACAGGGTATAATGGATGCCGAGGTACTTAGCTTCACGCGCCTGGGATACAAGGTTTTTGAGGAAGTTGGAGGGCTTAAGGTACAGGAAATAAACAGCTATGGCAAAATTATGCTTCTGAAGCAGATATTTGAGGAGAATAAGGACCAGCTGAAGTTGTTTACGAAGGCATCGAAGCAGGAGGGGTTTCTGAGAGAGTTTGATGCCCTCATAAGTGAACTGAAGCAGGATTGCATAAGCGTTGAATTTCTGGAGCAGATAATAAAGCACAAGATAAAGGAAGACGAAAATCAGCTGCTTACCAAAAAGCGTGAGGATATTATTAAAATTTACGGAGAAATAAAGAAAAGAACAGAAGGTGCGTTTTTTGATGAAGAGGATAAAACTGATCTTCTTATTTCTGCTATTCAGCATTCTTTCTTCATAAAAAACTCTCACATATGGATTGACGGATTTGAAAGCTTCAATATGCAGAGGCACAGGCTTATAAAGGAACTGACCAGATATGCCAAGGAAGTATATGTAACCCTTGATATAGACCCGGTATCACTTGATAATCTCAGCAATACGGATGACTGGGAGGCCTTCAGTACGGTGCACTCTACATATAAGAACTTGGTAAGGGATGTTGNNATAATTTCATTAGATAATAACTCGATGAACAATGAGATGAAAACAATTGAAAGAAATATATTTTCAGTTAACTCTGGACAATATCCGGAACAAACCGACAGGATTAACATACTTTCTTCGCTCAATCCTTATACAGAAATCGAAAGTGCCGCAGCAAAAATAATTTCACTGGTCAGAGACCATGGGTATAGATGGAAGGATATAGCTGTTGCAACTGGCGATATGGATACCTATGGAATAAATATCAAAAAGGTTTTTACACAATATGAAATACCGCATTTTCTTGATTATAAAAGAGACATTATGGGAAATCCTCTTACGAAATTCATACTGTCTCTTTTAGATATTTTCATCTATAATTTCAGACATGACAGCGTTTTTGAATTTCTGAAAACAGGATTTTACCCTCTCGATTACGATGAGGTAAGCAGAATGGAGAATTTTGCTCTTCAATATGGGATAAAGGGAGAGAAGTGGTTCAGGCCGTTTAGTTTTAACGCCGAAAATATCGATTATTTCAATGGACTGCG
>DOON01000059.1 GCA_003514865.1 Clostridiales bacterium | reverse complement strand
ATTTATATAATAAATAATGTTGTTTATAACCACTATATTGAATTAAATAGTGAAAAGTGTAAAATTAAAGATGTTCCGAGGTTATCTTTAGTGATTAAATGAATATTCATGACAGAAGCTTCATTCATTGACATCTAAACGTCTTTATACTATTATTAAAGCACAATGTAATTCCATTAAAACGAGTTAAATACAAAAGAATTTTGGAGGTGCAAAATTGGAGAAAAGATTTNNGCTAATTACCTTCTGACTGGAATTGCTTGTTTACATATTATCCTGTTTTTCATGCCGATAAAGATTGAACCAGAGAAATTCAGTAAGGTAGAATCAAACGGGAGAGGAGAAACTTATTTTGTAATTTCACCAAATGGAACTCTTGTTGGATGGGGTGGAAATGATTATCGCCTTGTAGCGAACGGACATTTATTATTTTATCCTTATTTCGCACGGAAAACAATTCTTAGAAATGTTGTGGACGTAGATATAGGTTGGCGTAGTGCAATGGCCGTCGATAAAAATGGAACTCTGTGGGGATGGGGAAGCCTTCCACTTGAGCCATTAGAAAAACAACCTGTTTTAAATCGTCCGGTAAAGATAATGGAAGATATTGCAGAAGTTGAACTTGAAATTTCTTATACTGCTTTAGTAAAAACTGACGGGAGCTTGTGGGTATGGGGTGAAAATCTCAGAAAGTCAAGAACTCCAGAACCTAGAAAAGTTATGCAAGATGTTAAATCTATTTATTCGTTTGGTGAAAATATTTTCGCGATTCAAAATAATAATGATCTTTACGCCTTTGCGTATTCGGCCGGCGGAATGGTTCGTTATCCCACTCATATTGCAACGGGGATAAAAGCTGTTTCAGGAGGATATCAAAATAAATACCAGTTGCTAACAATGGATGGAAAAGTCCTACTTTATTCTGATGATGGATATGAAAATAAGGTTTTTAAACCTATGGACACTCATCATATGCCAATAGCGGATAATGTTCGAACTCTATGCCCTGGCGGATTAATAAAAAATGATGATTCTTATTGGCTTTGGCAGGAGTCCAAAAGCGGTGAAATGTCATTAATAAAACAACGAGAAAATGTAGCATATGCCATAGGCTCTGTTATAATTATAACACGTGACGGCAAAATGTATGCTGAAGCAATAATGGACAGATGGCCAACAATACCACAGTCTATGCGTACAGTCTCTCCAATACTGCGAAATTTATTTTTATTGGTATTTTTAACGAAGTTAATAGTGAATAAATATTTTAAAAAAAACATTTGATGCCTATCAGGTTCCATTAATTTAATGATCTTTTTTAATATATATTTAGTTATTTAAAAGTACACCTCCAAAATTAAATATTTATGATCTAATTTTGGAGTGCACTTTTTATTAGCAATACTTTTTAGTTATTATTCTTTAATGCAATAATCTGAGGCACTCCACGGGCTACTAAGGGACTTAATACTGTATAGTCAATAGTTTCACCACGCAATTGAGCAGAGCGGCCTCCATCAAGCAAAATGCCCTTCCAGTAACCACTTGATCCACCTTCGCTAAGACCGGCATATTCCATCATAGCTCGACGTAAATCAAATACAGTCGTTGTGAGTATTCTGCTCATAATCAGGTAGACATCCTTGGTGTTGGTGTTTATCAGAACGCCTGTCCTAGCAGACCCGCCATCTAAATCTGAGATTTGTTGAGAGGTGAGTTGGTCCTTGTAAAATGTTTCCCATAGAGTATTGCAAAGGAACAGACCAATGCCACCTTGTGCCCAAGAACCACTTGTCTTAGGAACATAGCTAGAAGAATCAAAAACTACATTGTCAGCATACAGTAGAGAGGTTCCATTCCAATAAATGAGGGCGGTTCCCACAGAATTTCTGCGACCGTCTTCGCTATCAACACCACTCCCAACGTTAACACCATCTTGATAAGCAATATTCAAGATTTTATATTTTCCATTAACCGGGGTAGTGTTGAAAAAGCTTGCGTTCATGCCATAATATGAAGTATCTCGGATTTTCTGCGGAGTTCCGAGGTTTACCAGTTTGATATTGCTGGCTTTTGTCTTGATAATTTTGAAATCTCGTCCTGCACTATCAGTAAAAGAAATACAGGTATGGTTAGTTGCCATAATAAATCACTCCTTATTATTTTTTGCCCGTAGCTACATTGGACATAAATAAAAGAGTGTTTTAGGAACAAAAAAGTAAACCTGTAGTAATATTTTTTTTAACAAAATCTTATTTTTAGCTAATTGTGTAAATATATTACTATAAATTGCTATCAATTTTGATTAAAAACCAGTTTAATTAAGTATACTCCAGAGCAGTGTGGATTTGACTTATTGCCTTCGCATTCAAAACTGAATCCGATTAATCAAAGGTTTATTAATTCACCAGAAGTGTTAGATTTTAATGATCCCGACGGTGGTGGTGTACATAGCGGAGGACGTTACACAACAGAATATTTCATATGAATTCCATTTAAAAATGATACTNNAATAGGTAGCTCCTATCTGAACTATGGTGTAGCAGTAAACATGAATGGAGCAATTGCTCCAACTGCAGCTCAACGTCCAACCACTACCTCGTTTGAATGCATGGGCATGTACATGAGAATTAGCAAGCTTGCTGCAAATAGACTCATGAAATTCATTTTAGAATGATGGTTCCAGGCTGGTCTGGTGCTGCTGCGAGATTTGCCATAACAATTATATAGAAGTTTTTCTGATTATCAGAATATAAAATTTCACTATGCAAAGCAAGCTCATATTACTAAATATGGGCTTGCTTCTTCATAAAATTAATGAAACTTTTTTGGCTTATTAAACGTCTTAATACATATGCATAGATGAGGAGGGTTTATATCAGGAAAGGGATTGTTTTTATCTTAGTGATGTTAATCACAGCTTTGTTATTTGGGATTACAACATTGGCAGATACAGAAACATTGGCAAATGCAGTATCAACTGATACGAGACCCTGCAGCGCTGATGTGTGCAGCCAATGGGATATTTTATCAGTATGAAATTCAGTGACGAAGGAGTTTTTATGCAAGATGGCATATATACGTTAAAAAATATGCCATTTATATCAAATAATATTGCATATGTGCCACCTCGAGAAACGGTGGAATTATGTGGAAGAATTTTGCGATACAATGAGGTTGACAAGAGTGTCTTAATAGCCCTTCCATCTGCACTGGGCATAAATTCTAATGCTAAATTCTCACAAATCTGGGTTGGCAGCAGCCGTGTTATGAATAATGCTTCAGAGGAAAATCCTTTGAATCATTATCTTTATGAGGGCAATTTGTACCATCTAACGATACCCACACAATTTCTTTGACATAAATAAGATTGTTTTTTTTGTAATTTAGGTGTATGTTATTAATGGTATATATTTACTATTTAGGAGGAGTCTATGAGGAAATTTTTACCATTAACTATAATTCTGGTATTATTTTTATGTGCCGGTTGCACAATAAAAGAAAAAAATTTTTTTCCAAATCAAAATGATTTAAGTAATATTGATAATAAAAAAATTACGGTTAATGATGATTTAAAAAATGATAATAATGATAATGAAATAACAACATGGGAAGATAAAAATTTTGAAGCATTAATAAGGTCTTATTTAGGCAATTTAGACAAGGACATATATTTTAAAGATCTGGATGATATTACTGAATTAGAGATACGTTCATATGTAGGTGTAACAACGAATATTAAGGAACATGCAATACCTCAAGAAGACTGGGATAAAATTGGTTTATTAACATCTATGAAGGATATTGATAATTTTAATAATTTAAAAAAAATTGCATTATGGTCTAACGATATAGAAACTATGCATGTATATAAAAAGAGTTCAAACATAGAATATCTCGACTTGAGTCATAATAATATTTCAGACATTTCAAACGTAACTAAATACAATAATTTAACTCATTTTGATATATCTGATAATTATATAGCTGATCTAAAACCTTTAGGAAATTTAACAATGCTAAAAGAATTAAAACTATCTAATATTGGACAAAAGGCTGATAATATATCGAGATGTATAGAATCTGAGATAGATATTGATGTTATAGATAATTTGAAAAATTTAGAATTTTTATACATAGAAAATAGTAACATATCTAATATTTCCAAATTGAATAACTTAAATAATTTGGTTTTACTAAATTTATATAGTTGTAATATTGATACAGATAAGTTACTTTTATCTAATTGCTATAAACTGGAAAACTTCTACTTTAGTTTTTATAATCGGACAGCAGAAAATATAGCAGAAAAAATGGTACTGGATATTAATAAATTCGATGATTTAGTTAACCTAAAATCATTTGGTTTATCTAACGTATTCATAAGTAAAAAAGAAAGTTTTAGCAATTTAAATAATATAGAAAGTTTATATCTTTCTAATGTTGAATTTGAAGATATTAGAATATTAGAAAGTTTAAGTAATTTAGAAAATATATTTCTTTCTGATGTTAATATAGAAAGTTTAAAATATCTAAAAAATAACACGAAACTTAAATCTATATCTATTACCTATGGTAACTTAAGTGATATTTCCGATTTAAAGTTATTTCCTGATGTAGAAAATTTAAAACTGCCAGATAATAAGATTACTGACATAAGCATATTGACACAGTTAAATAATTTGAAAAAAGTAATAGTTATCAACAATCCCATCCTTGATACCTCAGTAATTGATGAACTTAAAAAAAGAGAAGGAATAATAGTAAATTAAAAAATAAGGGTAAGTCGAATGTGACATTACCCTTGCTTATGATAGCAGACTTGATACTTACTATTTAATTTTTTAGTATTTTAAGACGCATTAATTTGGAGAAGTTAACATGTATGTGCTATAAGCAGTACATTTGTTATAATTAAGTGATTCTCTTAATGTTATACGTCTTCCGTTAGGATATGTTGTTGCCTTTATAGATACGGGTTGTCCTCCTCCTGGAACATATTCAGGATTTTCTCTACTTTCAAGTGTTCCTTGTTCTAAGTTAGCAGAGTCTAAAACATAAATGTCGCTGTCCGATTGAGCACCATTAATATATTTGTATGCAACTACAAAATGTTGACCATATTCGCCACCGGTTTGTCTGATAATTACAGGTCTATTTAGATCTATTTGACTGNNAATTGTTGCATATAAGCTACTATAGGTGCTTACACTTGTCGATGTTCCAATTTTTCCGGATGGACAGTTGCCCCAAACTGCTCCATAGTTAGCGTCTGAAATTACACCTTTACTTTTTAAAGTTGTCTCTAAAGTGTCATTACTGAAAGCAGTTTGACTATAAAATTCCGCTACATGAGCAACGCTACAAGCACCACAACAATAGTGATTAAAGTACACAGAATATGGATATAATGGGTCTGGTACGATGCCATCTCTATCTTTATTTTTATGATATTTTTGATTGTGACAAGCTGGCATGTTTAATTCTTTTGATGATCCACCTGATGCAATAATTTCAATGCTCCAGAGCTGTCTATTTGTACTTTCTACAGGCAACCATTTTACATTACTGCTTGAACTTGTTGTTTCTGTTGTTAAATAATGCCCAGTTGCAACGTTTTTAATTTTACATGATGTTATAGTTCCTGTAATTTCTACTTGTGCATCTGACATATCAGAACCATGATTGTACATAGTTGCGTTTCCAAAGTTTGAACTACCTCTATTGTAGTCAATTTCAAAACGTTCATCTGCCTTAGTTGATATTACAACCTTGTTTAATTTTGTGCTAACTAACCATTTTTGAGAATTCGCACTTGAGTCTAGAGTATATACTGTTACATTTGAATAATTAGCAACAGCATCATTTGAACTCCACACATTTAAATGGGTCNNTAAAGCCATGATATTACCTCCTATTTATATAATAAAATTAATGTGATAATCTGCTATCATATAGTAAAGAGATATTTATATTGTAAATGTAAACCTGTTTTTTAAAATTTAATTTAATTTTTTGGATTCTCTCATATGTATGTTATATTTTGGAATTAGGTGGAGCAAGCATGAGAGCGACCTATGAGGTATTTATCAATGAAGATGATACAACATCCGTACCTTTTCATATTGGACCTTATGTAGGTCTGCCGGGACCAAATAAAGATGGGCTTCTCCTGAACGTATCTTATGATGGAAATGGTTATTCATATCCAGCTTCTACTCATGAAATAGAGAATTACGAATATGTAATAGGAATAGACGAAAAAAACCCGAAGAAATGAGCAAAGTTTATAAAATAAATAAAAAGACTGATGAGGTTACTCTCGTAAATGAAAAGTTTGCCCGATGGTTTAAAAATTATAGCGAAAAGCTGTATTTGTAAGCAGTGATTATAAACTTTATTCTATTTCCTTAAACAATGATACAACAGAACTGGAAAGCAACGGTCCAATAGATATGCCAGGCAAGGAGAACTATGAAATATTGGGTAAAGATATATGCTACATTAACAGATCCGATGGCAAAATTTATAAGGAAGGATTGGCAACACCCATGAACTCTGGCGAACAAGGAATTGAAATATCCTCATTCGTAGATTATGTGGTTCTGAAATTCGATTCAACTGTTCCAGATAGCTATGGAACCATCGTATACAGCAAGGATGGAAAAGAGCTGTTGAAAACTCCAAATAGTATGGCTATAATATCCTCTGATATTAATGAAATGGCATATTATGACGAGAAATTAAATAAATATTCTTAATTGAATTTGAATGACATACGTTCAAAGCATTAAAACGATATCTTTATTAAGTATTTAATTTAATAGTAATTTGAAAAGCGGCTTGTACTAACAGCCGCTATATCTTTTAAGTCTTCAAATTAAAGGAGTTGATCTGAAGTCTATACTGAACATTCATATTTTAGNNCATCATTTTGTAGTTATAATAACTGCCTGCGTACTGGAATCCCATTCAACATCTGCATTAAAGCTTTCTGCGATGAATCTGATTGGAACTATTGTCCTTGAGTTTTTAATTTTTGCTGGAGTGTCAAGCTTAACCGGGATGTTGTTTATATAGCCTGTGTTGTCATCTATCTTGAGTGACACGGTAGTTTCACCCTTCTTCCCGTGAACAGTCATGCTTTCCTGATCCCAGGTAATTTCTGCGCCAAGTGCTTCAAACACAGCTCTCATGGGAACCAATGTTCTTGAGTTTTCAATTATTGGGTCCGTGTCTGTGAAGTCCAGAAGCTTGCCGTCTATGAATACTCGTATTAACCTTCCTGCTTGGTACTTTTCAATATTTTCCGGTAGCTTTACCAGCCCTACCGCTGTTTCTCCATTATTGTGGGCAATCATCAGTGCATAGCCCTCATTGAACATGCTGAGATGCTCTATATGAAGAGATGACGGTATAACCTCANNATACCGTACTGCCACATGGGAGTAAGTCTCTCACCGTCTCTGTTAATTAAAAAGCTTGAACCGCATCCGTTTGCATAGTTCTGGTTTTCGGAAGCAACGAATGCCGCATCTTCTATGAATGGGTTGGCTTCCTTGTATATTGCCGGTATGGCGAAGCTGCCGTCCATACTTATATATCCGTACTTACCGGAGCTGTCACGGGCAACCGCAAGACCGCCGTAAAAGCTGTTGTCCATAAATTGGTTATCTTCCGGAATAAACTTAAAGTCAACAACGGTTGATCCTTCCTTGTCAATGTAGCCTGCCATGCCATCCTTTACGGCATATGCCACACCTTCGTTGAATTGTGCTGCTGCTTCATATTTCATCGGAATTATTTGTCTTCCCTCTCTGTCTATGTATCCCCACAGCTCAGTTTCAGCACTTTGCACAGCAGCAAGCCCCTCGGAAAAATTTCTCGCATCCTTATATTCCTGAGAGATTACAATTTCTCCAGTTTTATCTATAAATCCTTTTTTCTCTTCATATCCACCAATTACGGCAAGTCCCTCGCTGAATTTGTCTCCGATGCCATTGATTTTTCCCAACGGAATTATTTCATTTCCTTCTCTGTCGATAAATCCTTCAATACGACCCGGAGGAGCCATAATTCTTCCCGGTATATATGGTTCTGCAGGGGGCAAATATCTGTACACCTTTGCCACACCGTCGGAAAATCCATAAACTCCGTTGTAATTACCGTATGCTATTATTTTTCCTGATGTATCAAAGCACAGTGTACCATCCGACATACGAAGTGAAAATACGCCCTCGCTGAAATTCTCTGGTATACCATATGATTGTGCATGGTCGCCCTTTAAGTCAAGCCATTTAATATCCAGCCCCGGAAAGCTTAAGCCTCTGCTTGCTTCTTCCTGATTATCTGCTATAAGCGACTGCCCCTTCACAAATTCGGCGCCGTACGCATGCTGCATACCTGCAGGCATAAATGTTAAAAATAGAGTTGCCATTAGAACTATAGCAATATTTCTTGTTTTCATTTTACCCTCCTTCATTTTTATATAAGATGGCATTATTTTGTTCTATCATTCATTAGACGTTTTAATTTCATGAAATGTTTCAAAACTACGAATTAATTTCATTGAAAAGGCTTTCAGCAAAAAACAACCTGAGTGCTTATAAACGCTCCAGGTTGTTTTTCATTTTCTAAAGTTCTGACAGTCCTTTAAAAAGCTCAACAGCTGTTTCAATCAGTTGATCTCTGAAATCATAATTATAGGTGTGAAGAGGAGTATAATCTTCTCCGTTTCCTATATANNAAGTATCCGTAATCCTCAGAGCCTCTGAATGCCTCATCCATTTCAAGCTGCTGAATTCCCTTGTCCTTGCATACCTGGCGGATTTTATCCGCACTTTCTTTGTGATTTCGTGTTTCGGGGAATTCATCATTATATTGGAATATAACCTTCAAACCGTATTTTTTAGCTTGCTTCTTTGCAATATCTTCAAGGTTTTCTTGAAGCTTATCCAGCTCATCTTCATAGAGCGCGCGAATTGTCAGGAGCAGCTCTCCCTTGTGGGCAGACACACCGAAGGCCCTCTCACCCACGGCCACTTGTATTACAGTACAAAGAACCATAGCCTTGTTACTTTCAGACGAAATCAATTCAGGAATAGCATCTATGATTTTAGCTATGGCAAATGCCGGGTTTCTTCCTTTTTCAGGCTCACTGGCATGGGAAGGAATACCCTCCAGATGAATAGTCATTCCTTTTGATGCACATTGTGCCGTTCCATCCTTCACAACTACTGCATTGTAAGGCATTCCGCTCATATTGTGGAAGGCAAATATTTCATCTATGCTGTTTTCCTTTATGAATACTCGTGCTTCTCTGGCTCCGTCTCCTGTTTCCTCAGCGTGCTGGAACAGAAAAAATATGTTGTTCTCTGACCCGTTTTGAAAAATTTCCAGAGCAAATGCCGCCATGGCTGCGGAATGCCCGTCATGTCCACACTTGTGGGAAACTCCGGGGATTTTTGAAGAGTAAAGAAGGTTCTGAGGCTCGTCTATTGGTATGGCATCAAAATCTGCGCGAAATGCAATATTCCTTCTGCCTACAGACGATCTGTATACGGCATAAAACCAACGGCCTCTGTCAACTATCTCAAGCTCCGTATGTTCTTTGAGAAAATCAATTAAATGCTTTTTTGTCCACACCTCATTGTTAGAAAGCTCAGGGTGCTCATGCAGCTCGTGGCGCAATTGTATTGCCAGCTCTAAATTTTTATTACCCAATGTTCTCATCTCCTTATTTACCAGTGCAGTCTTCTTCTTATTTCCGCAATAAGCAGTCTGTCCTCAAATATCAGTATGGCAGAAAGGGATATTATGCTTGTTACTATGCATATGAGAGATGGATACAGCGCTGTAAGCCCTCCGGTAAAAATAAATATTATCTGCACCAATCCGAACAGACCATCAATTATTATGTATAGAATGAAATCCTCCACATGCATCTTTCTTATCTTTGAAATTATGGACATGGATATCATGGCAAAGAAGCATATGAACGGTATGACATATGTAATTGACCAGCCCTTCCAACCTGTCAGCAGATCCCATATTACCGCTATTACAGAAATAATCATGACCTGATAAACTATATTTTTCGGAATGTTGTTCCGCTTGTTTACAGCTGATATCATGCTTGCCCAAACCGAGCCCAGGCCGCCCAGCACAAAGAAAGACCATGCACCGCTCTGCGGTAGCAGTATGTTGACAGCCGTTGAAACAGTAGCTATTACAATGGACACTAACAGCATTATTTTAAGGAAAAAGCTGTGCTCTCTATATACAAACGAAATTTTGGGGAACACCTCATCCTGGGGCTTATCTCCCTTAAGATTCTCCTGGCACAGTGGGCAGGTTTTTCTGTTTCCAACAACATCAACCCTGCAATTATTACAATATTTCATAGAAAACCTCTATTCTTCGTTAACTATATTTGATTCAATGGTTACGGGAATCCCCATATCCGTCAGTGTTTTAAAAAACCGTCTTTGAATTTCCGTGCTTACAAAGGCGGACGTAAAGCTTACCCTGAGCTTGTTATCATAGGAGCACGCGCATGCCGCCAGCTTGTTTGTGCTGACAAATATGTCAAAGGATGAAATAAACGGCTTTATATCCTCCGGCATATTGATTATGCCCACGTTTGACAGAGTGGATGTGTAGCTTTTGTCCACTATTGNNAATAGTTGTGTTCAAGGGTCGCAAGCATGTTTATCCTCTTTGCCAGATGCTCCGGCGTTAAATTTTCTTTGAAGCTTCGTTTCAGACCTTCAATAACATCTTCCAGGTCGTTGCTGTCTGTTGAAAAATTATAGTCTACATTTATAACACCGAAAAAGTTGCGTGCTGTCTGTGAACGATAATAATTTCTCAGGTTCACAGGAATGCTTAAAACCACGGGCCTCTTCTTCATTCTCACAGACATTTCTTCATGTATTGCGCACATCAGCACCGCAGCCATGAAAATAGTCAGGGAAGTCCTGTATTCCTTAACCTTTGCCAATATTGAATCAACAGGAATCACACCTTCGATTACACTTATTCTGTACTCAAGAATTTTAGGCCCTCTGAGGCGGTATGCCTTGTATTTTTTCTTTTTTACCTCTGTCTTTGCCTTAGAATAATATTTCTGAAAGCTGTCATCCATTTTCTGAGTTCTGGAGGCCTCAATATCAAGTACGGGAACCTTGTCTCTGAACTTGTATTCATGCTTCATGGTAATATAGTGAAAAACCAATGTTTTAAAAAACTGAAGCGCTCCCGCTCCGTCGGACAGAGCATGATATACCTCAAAGCTTATTCTTTTTTTATAATACATAACCCTGAAAAGCAATGTTTTATTATTTTTGTCATAAAGAGTCGTGCATGGCGGAAGATTTTCCTCCACTACCTCCGGCTTGAAATGGCTTTGTTCAAAGTAATACCAGAACAGCCCGCTCTTTATAACTGATTTATATATGGGAAATGCCTCTACGGTAACATTGAGGGCATTTTGCAGCACATTTTTATCGACATTTTCATACAGCTCGCATGCAAACCGAAATACCTTCGTATCGCTGTTTTTACTGTTTGGAGGAAATATCTTTGCCGCATTGTCCAGCCTGTTCCATTCAGAAACCTTTTTATTTTTCAATTACTTCACCTCTGACGCCAAGAAAGCTGTTAATCACTTCATAGCTTAATTTTACCTGAGGAAACGCGGGCGGAAGCGTAAAAAATCCGTGAAGCGCATCCTTGACCCTGAATATCTCTACGTTGTTGCCTGCTGCTCTCANNCGGATTCTTTTTGAGGTGAGAAGATATTCTGTTCCGTTATCCTGTACGGACTTAAAGGGTGATGTATGGCTGTGGTCGTTATAGGTTGCCGGGTAGATCAATATTTGCTTTTTTACATGAAATTCTTTTCTATCCCTTGCCAGCAGAGACAATGCCGCAGCTAAATTTCCCCCGGCGCTGTCTCCGATTATTGCAACCTCCCTGTTGTTTATAGCATTGTTGATGATAAACAGCTTTGACACCTTGTAGCAGTCCTCCAGCCCTGCCGGAAAAGGATGCTCAGGCGCTAATCTGTAATCAACGGAAATCACCTTGTGACCTGTCATTCTTGCCATGTTGGCACATACCTTGCTGTAGCTGTCTATGTTTCCCGTAACCCAGCCTCCGCCGTGAAAAAATATCAGTACAGGATGGTCTGTTCCTTCGTCAGGAGAAAATATCCGTATGGGAATGCTGTGACCGCCGGCGTCAACCATGCAGTCCCAGGCATTTGCAACAGCTCTCGGATATCCTCTGTGAGCCAGATTTACAAAATTCCTGTGCAAAAGATAGTTTTTCTTTATATCTATGTCATTGTAGGATATTGCTTTTAACGCTGCTTTTACAACCTTGTTTATTGCCATGTCTTCCTCACTGAATTAGTTTATACTATTATATAAATAATAACTACATGTGTCTATAAATTTATTCTGCTTCTGCATAAGACCTTTTTGTTGACATTTGTTCATATTACGTTACAATATTAGTAAGTACATATAAAAGGAGGAAAATTATGCAAAAATACGTTTGTGACGCATGTGGTTATGTATATGATCCGGCTGAAGGAGATCCTGATAACGGAATAGCTCCCGGAACTTCATTTGACGATCTGCCGGAAGATTGGGTATGCCCTCTTTGCGGAGTTGGCAAAGACCAATTCTCACCAGAATAGAATTTATGCAAACAGGCCGCGGAAATTCCGCAGCCTGTTTTATTTTCCTGTTAATTGTGCTTGATAAATGTTCCATCACTCAGCTCTTTAAAAGCGTGGTCAAGCTCTTCTTTCGTGTTCATCACAATAGGGCCTCCCCATGCCACAGGCTCCTTGAGAGGCTTGGCAGCATGCAGAAAGAATCTGATTTCACTTTCATCCGTTCTGACTGAAATCTCATCCCCTTCTCCGAAAAGTAATGCTCTTCTGCTTTCAAATTTTTCGACGGATTCACCGAAGAGACCTTCTCCCTGCACTATATAGATAAACACCGTATCCTCCGGGTCAACCTTCAGATTCCACTGAGAGTCTTTATCCATTCTTACGTCAAGGTAGAGCATTTTCACATAATCGCCGTATACAGAGCTTGACATTCCCTTGTATTCGCCGGAAATAACTCTTACGATACTGCTTCCTTCGTCTATTTCCGGAACCATTTCATTTGTTATATCGCAGTACCTAGGCTCCGCCATCTTGTTTGCTGCGGGCATATTCAGCCAAAGCTGCGTTCCAAGCATTCTCTCGGAGGCTTTGGGCATTTCCTGGTGCATTATTCCGCTTCCGGCAGTCATCCACTGACAACTTCCGTCAAGAATGCTTCCCTTATTGCCCAGGCTGTCTTCGTGCTCAATATTACCCTTAATCAGATATGTTACTGTTTCAATTCCTCTGTGTGGATGCCACGGAAAGCCCTTTATATAGTCGTCCGGATTTTCGGAATCAAAGGCATCCAGCATCAGAAAAGGATCAAAGTCCTTCACATCCTTGTATCCTACAACCCTTACAAGCCTCACGCCTGCACCATCAACCGCTCTGCTGCCCGTAACCGTTTTTTTGACATTGCGTATCATAAGTACCTCCAAAAAATATTATATACTAATGATACCCACACATCACAAATATAAACGCATCCTCCGA
>DOON01000303.1 GCA_003514865.1 Clostridiales bacterium | reverse complement strand
CAATTATATTTCCCAAAACGCTTTCTCCGGCTATATCATTTTCTATTTTAAACATGTCAAGTATTGTCTTGCCGATTGAAGCATATGTATCAAGCACTCCGAGGTTATTATTGCCTTTGATTCTTTTTCCGTAGACTATCAAAGGTATGTACTCTCTTGAGTGGTCAGTGCTTTCAGTAGTAGGATCACAGCCATGATCCGCAGTTATTATAAGAACATCTCCGTCCTTTAATCCAGCAACAATTTCCGGAAGCTTATCGTCGAAATATTTCAATGCATCTGCGTATCCCTGCACATTATTTCTGTGTCCATATACCATGTCAAAATCAACAAGATTTGTGAATATCAGACCCTTGAAATCTTCCTTAAGAGCGTCCAATGTGGCCTCAATACCCTCTTCGTTGCTATGCGTATGGTTTGATCTTGTTATTCCTTTGTTTACAAATATATCTTCAATTTTGCCTATGGCATATACATCAAGACCGCTTTTGCTTACATAATCTAACAGTGTATCTTTCGGAGGAATCAGCGAAAAATCTTTTCTGTTGCTCGTACGTGTATAATTTCCTTCGGTTCCTGTAAAAGGTCGTGCAATTACTCTTCCTACGCCGTGTTCACCCTGCAGCATCTCTCTTGCCGCCGCACAAATTTCATAAAGCTCTTCAAGAGGAACAACCTCCTCATGTGCCGCTATTTGAAATACACTGTCTGCCGAGGTATATACAATCAAATTTCCTGTATCAACATGCTCCTTGCCAAGGACCTTAATAATTTCGGTTCCTGATGCGGCATAGTTACCTATGGTTTTCCTTCCAACTCTTTCTTCGAATTTTTTCATGAAATTCTCCGGGAAGCCATTGGGATAAGTAGGAAACGGTTTATCAAGAATTAACCCGCTTATTTCCCAGTGACCTGTAGTTGTATCCTTGCCCTTTGATTTTTCATTGCACTTGGCTACGGTACCTGTATATTCCTCTGATTTTTTAATATCTTCAAATCCGTTTATATTTAATAATCCCATTTTTTCTAAATTGGGCAAAGAAAAATTTTCTATTGTCTTATATATATTTTTCACAGTGTTGCTTCCTACATCGCCATATTCTGCGGCATCAGGGAGTTCGCCCACTCCAACACTGTCCAATACGATTAAAACTGCTCTATTTATCATAAATTTTCTCCTTTATAAGTTAGTAATATTTCTTATACTAATATTATACTCTCGGAAATGTCCTTTTAAACACCTCGATAGATTTAAATTCAACACTGTTGAAATAATTCTGCGTCGCGGCGAAGCTTGTAAGTCCCATGAGCTCCTGAACAGTGCCTAAATCCGCCCCGTGAGATAAAAGATGGACCGCAAACGAATTTCTTAATATCTGAGGAGACAGTTCTTTGTTAAGGTTCATTTTTTTCTCATAAAACTTCAATATCTTCCATATACCCTGCCTTGAAATAGGCTCACCGGATATATTTATAAAGAGAAAATCATTCTCCTCTTTGCAGCGCTTATTTCTGAAATTGTCCAAATAGTTGCAGATTGAATTTACAGCATATTGACTTAAGGGCACAATTCTTTCTTTTGCGCCTTCTACATTTATTATTCCGGCTCCTAAATTAATATCTTTTATTCTCAGGCTAATCAGCTCTGTGACTTTGATTCCTGAGGAATATAAAAGCTCAAGTATTGCACTGTCCCTACTCCCCTTAAAAGAGTTTGTATCTGGTTGCTTCATCAGAAGACTAATTTCTTCCTCGGCTAAGACAGCCGGTATTTTTTTTATTTGTTTCGGACTGTGAATGCTTCCTGCAGGGTTGTCCTCAATCAATTTATCTCTTTTTAAAAATTCAAAGAAATTTTTCATTGCGGAAATAGATCTCGAAATTGTGGCCGAGCTCTTCCCGTTCTTTTGGAGGTTCACAAGATATGTAAGCACATGAGCTTTTCTGGTTTTTGTAAGCTCATGTCCGTACTCCTCATTAAGATACTCAACAAAACCGTTTATATCGTAGATATATGAGTTTATTGTGTTAGTGCTTAAGTTTTTTGAAGTTAAATATGATTTGTAATTTTCAATATTTTTATCCATTATCCCACCAACAATCTGCTTAATATAAATATGTATACACTGTAGAAAAGACTGTACATAGTTACAATAAAAAGATATATCAAAGAAAGCCTGATATAGCTCCATTTAATTATATCAAATTTATGAGAAATAGTCTCTATGTTTTTTGTTTTTTTCGTATATTTTGACGTTGTGTTTGAAATAAATGTAAAATAAAGCAAGACAGGAAAGAAAAATATATAGTCCGTAAATGTCATTGCAAAGTATGCGGTACTCATTTTTAATGCCCTTATTAAATATATTACCGAAAGCCCATAATATATGGATACTGCTCCAAAAAGTATTATTATGATTTCACTCTGACCCATGATTGTCAGCAATATGAGCACAACAAAATAAATTAAATTTCTTTTTATTGTAACCAGAAAAATTTCGCTGAACTTCATAAGTGCTATACTTTCATAATTTATGGTTCTAATGTTTCCGTCGCTTATAACAAGATAAATTATTGAAGACAGCATCAAAGAAAAAATTAAAACAAACAATAAAAGCACAAATCTTTTGTTTTCTGATTGAACTAATTTCTTCAGTACATTATTCATAAAAAAAACCTCCTGCAGCTTTATATAATATATGCTTGTACAGAAGGTTTAATGCTATTGTATTAAGAATTCAGCCAGTAAAGCATGCCTACCAGGGTCTTGCTGTCTGTAATTCTTCCTGTTTCAATAAGTTTTTTTGCTTCTTCCCTGCTTACAGGTATAGTTTCGATGAATTCATCTTCATCAAATTTTGTTGAAGTATATTTCAGATTTTCCGCTTTGAACAAATAAATTTTTTCATTGCAAAATCCAGGTGAAGTGTAGAACTCATACACTAATTTAATTGTTTCGGCAACATAGCCTGTTTCTTCTTCCAGTTCTCTCAACGCACATTCAATTGGTTCTTCTGCAATATTTGTAATTCCTGCAGGAATTTCATACAAAAAGTCTTCAACGGCCTTTCTATACTGCCTGATGAGCAAAAGTTCATTTTTTTCGTTAACAGCTATGATTGCAGATGCACTTTTATGCTCAACAATTTCTCTCTTTGAATATTTTTGATTTTCAAGCTCTACTGTATCTACTCTTAAATTTATAATTTTTCCTTCAAATATTTTTTCGCTTTTAACAGTTATTTCCTTATTCAAAATTACCTCCTTAATTTGTATGACAAGCAATACTTAGTCACACACATTCGATTAATTGTAATAACTATCAATGCGTTTGTCAAGGCTTAACTGTAACGAATATTATGATACCTTCTGCTCTAGTCTCAGTTTATCTGCTATCATTGCTATAAATTCTGAGTTTGTTGGTTTTCCTTTGTTGTTATGTATTGTATATCCAAAAATATTATTTATTGTTTCTATTTTACCTCTGGTCCAAGCAACTTCAATTGCATGTCGTATTGCTCTTTCCACACGGCTTGGTGTTGTTCCGTATCTTGTTGCAATCATGGGATATAATTCCTTTGTTATAGCGCCTAAAAGCTCAATATTATTGACAACATCAATTATGGATGTCCTTAAATACTGATATCCTTTTATGTGCGCCGGAACACCTACCTCATGAAGAATTTCAGTTATTTTAACCTCAAGACTCAGTTCTGCATTTACTTTTTCATTGTATACGATTTCCTTGTTTTTACTTTGAACTCTGGATGTTTCAAGTTCAGAAATTTGAATTAGCCTGTCTGCAAATGATTCAAAGTTGACCGGCTTAACAATATAATAATC
>DOON01000015.1:1448-14419 GCA_003514865.1 Clostridiales bacterium | reverse complement strand
AATGCTTTTATAAATCCCTCTATTGAATCAGGATTATCTTTTTCCGATTGCTGCCCAGCTTCCTCTGCGCTTAATATTTCTTTGTGCTGTTTTTCATTTTTTCTTGCTTGTTTCTCTGCCGGTGTCTTATGAGGTACGATTACGGACATGATAATAAGAACTGACAGCATAAGTGAATTAAATCTTTTGTTCATGTTGTATTCTCCTTTTTTTGATATGCGCAAATTAAATATCGGACATTTATTTCAGGCACAAACAAAAAACCGCCCGAAACGGCGGAGGAAAAATTTTTCATGAACACAAATACAGGACTGCAAAAAACAGCCGTATAATAGAAAAACATAAATTCCCACCGAAATTTACAATACGTTGAAAAAAGGCAGGTCTCCTGACTTCAGATCATCCGTATAGCCGCCTTCCCAGATATAAATCCAGTGGCATCAGGCCATACGTCCCATTTTACAGTAGCGGTGTCTGTGTAAGAATTTCACTTACTTCCCTATTAATATTAAAATAACCTAATTTCAGATATTTAATTTTACTTTATGATAATATCATCAGAAATATTTCTTGTCAACCCCCGGTATATAGGAGGATACCGTAAAATGTATTTGACTATTTAAGCCATTTAAAGTATTATTGATTTGTAATTGAATAATGAATCTTATTGATAATATTGCCAAAAAGAGGCGATATTGAAATGATTTTACAAGTACAGGTGCTTTTTGCTCAATAGAGAAGTCCGATGAGAATTCGGCGCGGTCCCGCCACTGTAATGAGGAGCAAGCCATATATACCACTGATATTTTCGGGAAGGTTTGGCAAGCGATGAATCAAAGCCAGGAGAACTGCCTGTATATGTTAACGATAACTGCGAAGGACGGGAGTCGATTTAAAAGCAAAATCATATGTATCCTAAACAATTAATATATTTTTTATGATATATTTGCGTAAATCCGATTCGAGCTAATGAGCCGTCTTTTGTCAAAGAGAGGCTCATTTTTTGCGTTACAGCATAAGCGACTGACACCAAATTAAAAATTTGGTCATCTGCTTACAAAATTTTTTAAGAAAGGTAGAGGTATATGGAAACAAAACGTTTGTCTGAAGAATTTCCTGCTGTTTCTTTTGAAGAATTTCCACCGACGGAATATGAAAAATGGAAGGATGAATCCGTTGCCGCATTGAAGGGAGGAGCATTTGATAAGCAGCTGCTCACAAAGACCTATGAAGGCATAACACTGGAGCCAATATATACAGAAAGACATTTTAAACCTGAGAATGGAGAGCATGAATATCCCGGGTGCAAGGATTACAAAAGAGGCATAAATGCGTCAGGATATACGTCAAGGCCATGGATTGTAGCTCAGACCTCGGAGGGAGCTCTTCCGGAGCAGGTCAATAAAGTTCTCAGACAAGAGCTGCAGCGAGGAAATCAGGCTATTAACATTGTCCTGTCAAAGGAAGCCCTGCAGGGTGAAAAGCCGTTCTCAAGGGACGATGCCGATGATGGTGTAAGAAGGCTGGCATTGTCCACACTGCAGGATGCCTATGACCTTATGCGGTATATTTCGGCAGAAGACCATGAGATACAAATATATGNNACTGGCAGAGTATGGCAGGCTAACATGCCCAGTAGACGAACTTTACGATGAAATGGCATTAGTCATACACTGGTGCCGCAAGAATATGCCCGGACTGAAAACAATTTTTGTAAGAGGGGACGGCTATCACAACAATGGTGCAAATGCTGTTCAGGAGGTTGCCTACTGCATTGCAACCGCAATTGAATACATAGATGCCATGCTTATGAGGGGATTGGATATTAATGATATTTGCAGGCAAATAAGGTTTGGATTTTCTTTGGGGGCGAATTTTTTTATGGAAATTTCCAAGCTTCGTGCAGCCAGAGTTATATGGTCTCAGGTAGCGGCGGCATACGGCGCTGACGAGGATGTCCAAAAGATGGATATATTTGCTCGTACGTCATATTTCACGGAACACGTGTACGATCCTGCGGTGAACATTTTGCGCACTACCAGCCAGACATTTTCAGGTGTTGTGGGAGGTGCGGGGTTGCTCTGTGTAGCACCGTATGACAATGCCTCGGGAGCAAGCGACGAGCTATCCAGGCGTATAGCGAGAAACATTCAGCTCATGTTCCAAAATGAATTTGACATGCTTCGCCCCGCAGACCCTGCGGGAGGCTCCTGGTATATCGAAAGCCTCACGAAGCAGCTTATTTTGGAAATATGGGAAAATGTGAGGAAGATTTCCGGCGAGGGAGGAATATTGAAGCTTCTTAAGAGTGGGGCTATTCAGAAGGAGCTTAATTCTGTTTTAAGCGAGAGGCTTAAAAACCTCGCTTTAAGAAGAGACCGTGCCGTAGGAACAAACATGTATGCAAATATGCTTGAAATACCATTGAACAAGGTGAGCCAGCCTATTGATAAAATAAAGGCAGAAAGGTTTAAGAATATAGATGATTACTTGTGTGATATGGATGAAGTCTATACTCAGAAACTGTTAAACATTCTTCCCGGCAGTATCAGTGGAGACCCTGAGGAGCTCATGGATGCCGTTATAGAGGCCTTCATGTCCGGGGCCACGGTGGAGCAGGTACGAGTTGCTCTGAATGACGGATTTGAAAGTGGTGAGGAAATAGAGCCTGTTTCTTCACACCGCTGGACTGAGCAGTATGAGCAGCTCAGAAAAAGAAGCGAGGACTATAAAAAGAAAACAGGCGAAAGCATACGCATATTTTTGGCTAACATGGGTCCCATACCTCAACACAAGGCAAGAGCGGATTTCACTGCCGGATTTATGGAGGTTGGTCATTTTGAGGTGTTGAAGAATAACGGCTACAATGCTGTGGAGGATGCCGTGGCAGAACTGCTTGAATCAATGGCTGATGTTGCGGTAATATGCTCCACGGACGATACGTATCCGGAGCTTGTGCCACCTCTGGCGCCNNCAAAGAAAAGTGCCCGGATGTGCTGCTTCTGCTGGCGGGCATGCCGGCTGCCGAGCACAAGGATGCCTATGTAGAGGCGGGTGTGGATGATTTCATACATGTCCGTGCCAACTGCTATGAAATGCTGAACTCCATACAGAAAAGGAAAGGGGTAATCTGATGTATAAAAAACCTGACTTTAAAAATATAACATTTGAAAATTTGCAAAGTAATTCGGAAAATCCCCGTGAGCTGTGGGAGAAAAAAATACTTGAGGAAACAGGGGAAACACCTGAGAATTTATATTACAGAACCATGGAACAAATAGAGGTTAAACCTCTTTATACAGCCAAGGATTATGAAAACACAACACATTTGCCCTACATGGCTGGGGTGCCTCCATTTTTGAGAGGACCGTATCCCACAATGTATGTTACGAGACCGTGGACGGTAAGACAATATGCGGGATTTTCAACTGCTGAGGAAAGCAATGCTTTTTACAGACGAAATCTGGCGGCGGGACAGAAGGGACTTTCCATAGCCTTTGACCTTGCCACCCACAGGGGTTATGATTCCGACCACCCGAGAGTTGTTGGAGACGTAGGAAAGGCAGGGGTTGCGGTGGATTCCATTTTAGATATGGAAATACTTTTTTCCGGTATACCTCTGGATCAGATGTCTGTTTCCATGACCATGAACGGTGCGGTCCTTCCCATAATGGCGTTCTATATACTGGCGGCGGAGGAGCAGGGCGTTGACAAGTCTGTATTGAGCGGAACCATACAAAATGACATATTAAAGGAATTTATGGTGCGTAATACATATATTTATCCTCCTGCAACCTCCATGAGAATAATCGGAGATATATTTGCCTACACCGCCAAATACATGCCTAAATTCAACAGCATAAGCATTTCCGGATACCACATGCAGGAGGCGGGAGCCACTGCTGATATAGAGCTGGGTTATACCTTAGCCGACGGGCTGGAATACATACGCACGGGATTGGCAGCAGGGCTTAAGGTGGATGATTTTGCGCCGCGCCTGTCCTTCTTCTGGGCAATCGGCAAGAACTACTTCATGGAAGTAGCTAAAATGAGGGCGGCGCGCATGTTGTGGGCAAAGATAATACATCAGTTTGACCCTCAGAAATCCAAATCCATGGCGCTGCGTATACACTGTCAGACATCGGGTTGGAGCCTTACGGCACAGGACCCATTCAACAACGTGGCACGTACCTGTGTGGAGGCTNNAGCGGCGCTGGGGCACACTCAATCACTGCACACCAATGCGCTTGATGAAGCAATAGCTTTGCCTACGGATTTTTCAGCAAGAATAGCAAGAAACACCCAGCTTTACATACAGGATGAAACCTCAGTATGCAAGGTTATAGACCCGTGGGGAGGCTCCTACTATGTGGAGACGCTGACAGATCAGCTTATCCGCAGAGCATGGGCCCACATACAGGAGGTTGAGGAGCTGGGTGGAATGTCAAAGGCAATAGATCCGGGACTTCCCAAGATGCGTATAGAGGAGGCTGCCGCAAGGAGACAGGCCCATATAGATTCGGGTAAGGAAAAAATTGTGGGGCTCAATCATTATCCACTGGAAAAGGAAGATCCTCTGGATATACTGGAGGTTGACAATACGGCTGTTCGTCAGGCTCAGATTGAGCGTCTGAGAAAGCTCCGTGCCATCAGAGACAACGAAGAGGTTGTAAGGAGATTGGAAGCTATAACAAAATCAGTGGAAACAGGAGAGGGTAATCTGCTTGAGCTGGCGGTTGAGGCGGCCAGGGCAAGAGCCAGCCTGGGCGAGATATCAGATGCTATAGAAAAGGTATGCGGGCGTCACAAGGCAATCGTCCGATCCATATCAGGCATATACAGCAGCGAGTTTTCGGATTCGGATATTATAGAAGAAGTTCGCAGCATTACCGATGATTTTGAAAAAAAGGAGGGGCGCCGTCCTCGTATACTTGTTGCCAAAATGGGACAGGACGGTCATGACAGAGGAGCGAAGGTCGTTGCTACGGCATTTGCCGACATGGGCTTTGACGTGGATGTGGGACCGCTGTTCCAGACTCCGGAGGAGGTTGCGCAGGATGCCGTTGATAATGACGTACACATTGTAGGAATGAGCTCCCTTGCCGCAGGTCATAAAACTCTTCTTCCTCAGCTTGTGGAGGAATTAAACAAAAGAGGAAGGGGAGATATTATGGTTATAGCAGGAGGAGTAATTCCGGCGCAGGATTATGACTTTTTAAAGTCACACGGAGCTGCTGCTATTTTCGGCCCGGGATCGGTAATACCCGCATGTGCCAGGGAGGTGCTGGAGAAGCTTAACAAAATACTGGATGAAACGGAGATTTGATATGCTGCCAAAAAGTTATAAACCGGAATGGGTACCCGAAAACGGCGGAAGTGAATTTGCAACCTCGGTTATGCCGGGAATAGAAGAATCCGAAAACAAGGAATATGCACCTGTTTATAACAAATTAAAAAAAATGACATGTGAGGATTATGTAAACGGTGTGCTGTCAGGTGATAGGATGATACTTGCTCGTGCCATAACTGTGATAGAAAGCAATGCGCCCAAGCATTTTGCGCTGGGTCAGGAAATAATAAAGCGGATTCTTCCGTATTCGGGAAAAGCCGTCCGGGTTGGAATCACTGGAATACCCGGAGCAGGGAAAAGTACGTTTATAGAGGCCCTCGGCAGTGTTCTTTGCAATCAGGGGAAAAAGGTGGCTGTTCTGGCGGTGGACCCCAGCAGTCCCATAACGAGAGGAAGCATACTTGGAGATAAAACCAGAATGGAAAATTTATCGAGAAATTCCAATGCGTTTATTCGACCATCACCCTCAGGAGGAACCCTTGGAGGTGTGACACGAAAGAGCCGTGAAACACTTCTGCTCTGCGAGGCGGCGGGATATGATATTGTATTTGTGGAAACGGTGGGCGTAGGGCAGGGAGAGACTACCGTACGCTCAATGGTTGACTTTTTTCTGGTGTTGGTTCTGACGNNATAAAAAAAGGAATAATCGAGCTGGCTGACGCAATATTGGTAAACAAAGCCGACGGAAGCAACAAGCAGAGGGCCTTGGTTGCCAGGGCCGATTACAATCAGGTGCTGCACTATCTGAGACCTGCCACGGAGGGCTGGACAACAAAAGCATATGCCTGCTCCTCCATAACAGGAGAGGGCATAAACGAAATATGGCAGGTTGTCATGGATTTTAAAAACTCAATGGATGCCTCCGGCAGGCTTCAGGCAAGAAGACAACAGCAAACGTGGGATTGGGTCCGTGAAATGGCATGGTCCTACGTGAACACCCTTATTTTTCAAAATTCCTCCGTTATGCAATGCGAAGAGGATGTAAAAAAGCAGCTGATGTCGGGAGACATTACCGCATCCCTTGCTGCACAGNNAGAAAATTATAGATGATGTAAAGGCAAGATGGAATTCGGAATCTGGTGATAAGTGAAATTGTGTTTTATTGCTCTGTGGATTGTTTTTAGGCAACTCAAAAAACATCAATATTGACTAACTATTTAATATATGTTTATATACTATATAAATTTAATATGTTTAGGTGCCTTACAGGAGAATAGGGAAACCGGTTAAAATCCGGTGCGGAAATCCGCTGTAAATGCAGACGAACCTCAATTATGTCACTGTTTGTTCGACAAATGGGAAGGCGGGGTGTAGAATGAAGCATAAGCCAGAAGACCTGCCTATAAATGAAGAATACTATTTTTTGGTATTCTAATTTGTACATATCTCTCTTGCCATCGGCAGGAGATTTTTTTATTTGTAAAAAGCTATAACTATTAATTTTGAATAATATTTCTATTTGAATTATTAGGGCATATCAAATATTTAAATTAATTTTATTATTAAACAAGGAGAAGATTAAATGAAGAAGGAAAATTTACGGTTACTTTCAATGGTTTTAGCCATATTTATGGTGCTTGGTATGTTACCGGTGAATACTTGGGCTAATGAGTTGTCGCTTATTGAGCCGGATTATCAGCAATCGTCGGAAAAATTTCAAGTAATGCCACAAACCACAACAGGAACGGGTATTTTTGCGGAAGAATTCCAGGTGTTGCCGCAGGTTACGACTGCAACGGGTATTTTTACTGTTGATAACACAGGTAAGCTTACGAAGGTTACAAAATTAGATGGCAGCCCTGTAAGTGGTGAAGTAATTATTCCCTCTAATGTAAATGGAGCGGAAGTAAAAATATTGGGAAACACACTTTTTACCTCAAACAGTAATATAACAAAAGTTGTTATTCCAAATACAGTAACAGGTATAGAGAATGGTAAAGATGGTTTTCCTAGCAGCACAGGAGCATTTAGAGATACTGCAAATCTAAAGAGTGTTGAATTTGAAGAAGGTAGCCGTCTTAATACAATTGGTGATTTTTCTTTTTACGGCTCAGGCGTAAATAATATTGAGTTGCCAGATGGAGTTACTACAATTGGTAATAATGCTTTTCAAAGTTCGAGTTTAAAGAATATTGATTTGCCAAACAGCCTTACTACAATTGGTAATAATGCCTTTAGGGAACTAAAAATAGAGAGTATAAACTGGCCAACAGGACTTAAAAAAATTGGACAATATGCTTTCTATAATTCTCAATTAAATGGTGAATTGATTCTTCCTGAGGGATTGGAAGAAATAGGTGGTTATGCTTTTAGAGGATGTACGAGACTTACATCGGTTATACTTCCAAGCACCTTAAAGACTGGAGCCAGTCAATGGTTTCACTCTTGTACAGGTATTGAATCAGTTATTATTAAAGGTGGGAATAATTTAACTTTGCCGTCTTATAGTTTTACAGGTTGCACAAATCTAAGAAGTGTTGAAATAGGTGAGGGTGTAGTAAATATTGGTTCTAACAGCTTCCAAAGCTGTTCAAGCCTTATCAATATTAAGTTACCAAGCACACTTAAGATAATTCAAGCAAGTGCTTTTGCTTCATGCGTAAGATTAAATGCAATTGAACTTCCTATTGGTTTGGAGACAATTGGTAATGATGTTTTTAAAGGATGCACATCGTTAACTAAGGTTATAAAGAGCTATAACAGTAAAGGAGGTAGTATAAAAAGCCTTGGAACAAATGTCTTTCCTGAAGGTAAAAAGGTTGCCCTGTATTTAGATGAAAATGAAACTGTAGCCATTGCTTACGCTGAATCATACAATAATGTTGAAATCGCATCCATAGGGTCATATAGTAATTCGGTTCCAGTAAGGACTGCTTCAGAACGTGCAGGAAAAGCTACACCTGCCGGGGATAATGACAGACCTGCCGCGTTGAATTACAAGGCTGATATTACCTCTTGGTTTAATGATGAAGATGGGGATGCCCTGATTTATGAAGCTGTATCGGCAGTTGATTCTGATAATGTGGATGTAGGGGATAACATAAGCATTAGTAATGGTACATTGACGTATATACCAAAAAGCGAACAGGGAAACAAAACTATAACGATTATATTAAGGGCTTATGACGGAGTTGCATATAGTGATGAGGTAACTCTGACTATTGCAGTTGCACCAAAACCAGAAAATTCATCAGATGATTTTACTATTGATATAGATGGTAAGCTGATTAAATACTATGGTTTAGGTGGCGATGTAGAAATACCGGAAATAACAAATGGTGTAACGGTTAAAGAACTGTCAAATAATATTTTTGCAAATAATACTGAGATTACGTCAGTAAAATTGCCGAATACTGTAACTTCAATTGGGTCAGGAGCTTTTTCGGGCTGTACCGGCTTGAACAGCGTTATATTGCCGGACACTCTTATAAGTATAGGCTCTGGCGCATTTGAAGGTTGTTCCGTTCTTTATGGAATTGAATTGCCAGATGGGGTGAAAAGCATTGGAGAGAGTGCCTTTAAGGGAAGTGGGCTCATTGCTGTTAACTTGCCTACTGGTATTACATATTTGGATAACTATGTATTTGCTGACTGTGTAAATCTTACGAGTGTTGGATTACATGAAGGCATAAAGAGTGTTGGAAGAAATGGTTTTAGTGGTACTGCTTTAACTGAAATTTTATTACCAAACAGTATAACGAGCATTGGAAGGAACACATTTGAAAATTGCGTAAATTTAAAAAATATTATTATACCTGCAGGTGTGACAAAATTGGATGCAGATACCTTTAAAGGTTGTATTTCGCTAGAATCTATAGTGTTGCCAAATGGGTTTAAAGAAATAGCTGCAACGGTTTTTCAGAATTGCTCGTCTCTTATAACGATAGAAATTCCTGAAAGTGTAACTTCAATATTGAGAGGAATTTTTGACGGTTGTGAAGCACTTGAAAGGGTAATTATTAAATCAGAAAATGTTAATATTAACAACCAAGCATTTGATAATACTAATAATATAACAATTTATGCTCCGGAAGGATCAACTGCAAACACATTTGCCGAAAATAAAAATATAAATTTTATTCCCATATCAATTGGAATGCAGATTAGTGTACAGGATGAGACGGGACTTGTTTTCTTTGGAGAAAGAATAACTGCAAAATATGGCAAGGCTGCTGAATATTCACTAACATATCCTGGTTCCGTAGGTTTTGCTCATATAACTGTGTTAGATGCCCTTATAGCTGCTCATGAAGAAGAGTATGGAGCGGAGTTTAGCCTCGGTAACCAGCTTGTAATTGGAAATGATGGCCAAATTACAAAGGCATTCGGTAAAAATGTTGTAAATTTCGGATATTCCATAAACGGCGTAAAGGGTGCAGCTTTACCAATAGAAGTTAAGATTTTTCAGGGAGACAGCCTGCATTTCTTCTTTGGAAGTGAAATGGAATATATTAAAATTACTCAGGATAATGAGCCTGTAAGCTCTGTTGTTATGATTTTGAATAGAGGATATACATTAAAAGTAACCTCTGAAAGCGGGACTGCCCTAAATAATGTAGGGATATACATAATTAATGCATCAGCTAAAAACATTGATGATGTATTTTCTGATACACCTATTGGAACGACAGATGTAAATGGAGAGGTTACAGTTAATTTCCCAAATACAGGGAAATACATACTTGCAGTAAAATCAAAAAATAGTAATATTATTTACAGCTTTTTGACTGTAAATGCATATCCGGCGGATAATAGAATAGGCTCCATAGATGTTAAAGGTGACCCGGATTTTGATATAAGCTCACCCCTTAAATCAGGCTATTATGCAGGAAAATTTATAAAATCAGGTTCCAGAACAGATGCTGACTTTCATCAGGATTACTCAACATATGACCTTTATATAAATCCGACTACGAAAAAGGTTATGTTTACTGTTAGAGAGTATGATGAAACCAGCAAAAACAGCTTAAAGTTAACTGTCAGGGTAAATGGCAGTGAGCTGAAGGATTATAAAGATGTAGGTGCAGATAAATGGGTTGATATACCTGTACTGATAACAGACAATATTACTAATGTTGAATTCAACATGACCTATTCCGATACTGTTACAAATAACTCCTATACAAATAAATATAAAATAAATATTATAAAGAGTGCATTGAACTCTGTTGGAAGTATTGAAGGCAGCGGTACAGAAGAAGATCCTTATCTCATAAAGGATGTATCTAATCTTGAAGAGATGAGGGACCTTGTTAATAAGGGAAACAGCTTCAAGGGCGAGTATTTCAAAATGGCTGCTGATTTGACTCTTCCAAATGGATGGATACCCATNNTCACTTGGAAAAGGAATGCAGCCATTTTCCGGTGTTTTTGACGGCGGAGAATATACAATTACAGTGCCTCATGGCGAAAAAGCGTTGTTTGGATTTGTTAGAGAGGCTACTGTGAGAAACTTGAATATTTATGGTGCTGAAATAGCCGGATATGGGCTTGTAAATTATTATTGTATAGATTATGGCCCAGATGGTCTTTCTGCAAACAGCGCTCCTGATTATACAATAGCGATTGACAATGTTACGCTAAAAAGCGGATCGAAAACCTTAAAATCAGGCTTCATCGGTGGTAATGCTTCGGGGAGCAATACAGTTATCATCAGAAATTCCACAATAGAAAAAGATGTATTAATCGGCTATAATAAAAAGGAAAAAAATATTGGTTCATTTGCAGGTGCATTCAACGGAAAAATTGAAAATTCCATCAGCTATGCAGATGTGTATGGTGTTGATAATGTTGGAGGCTTAATAGGAGCAAAGGGTCAATCAATGGGCTTTTGCAATATTTCCAACAGTGCTTTTATAGGTAATGTTATTGCCAGCGGAAATTATGCAGGTGGCATTATAGGAAGCGGTTATGTTGACACTACTGCGCCCAACAGTCCGGGTGTGTCCATTAGTAACAGCTATGTTGCAGGATCTGTGGAAGGGTCCAATTATGTAGGAGGGCTGTTAGGCTGGGAAGGCGGAATTACTCAATGTTGGGATAATGGTATTGGATATATTCAGAACAATCACTTTTTCGGTACCGTAAGAGCAACGAGAGGCTCTTATGTTGGCGGAATTATAGGATACATGCATAGTTTAAACAAATACAATGAAATTACAAATAATTTCTATTTAGATACCTGTGGTTCAGAACATNNTCCGGAATCCAACCGCCAACAGCTTGGTGGAAAGATATTTCAACACGGCTGAATCAACCCCGTTCATAACTGGAGTAACCAAGTTTAATCACAACAGGGAAGATGATCCTATGGGTGCTGATGCAGAAAAGCTTGCTAAAGCCGTTACTGATGTACAGATGAAGGATGGTACAGTTACAGAGCATCTGAATAGCGGTATAAATAGCTATGTAAACTGGAGCCAAGGTGATAATTATCCAATATTCAGTAAGGTAGCCATAGTTAGTGAAATAATTCTTAGTGGCGATTTTAAAACTGAATACATTATTGGAGATAGTTTCAGTACTGAAGGAATGATAATCAAAGTTGTTTATTCAGATGGTACTGAAAAGATTGTTAGTCATGAAGAGGTTAGTTTTTCAGGATTTGACAGCAGCGCTAAAGGAATTATAACTATTATAGTTAAGTATGGTCCAGCTGAAACAAGTTATACCGTACGTGTACGTAATAATGGAGATATAGGTGCCGTAAAGTATTACATCACTTTATCAATAGATAAAAAGACTATTGGCAAGGGGTATGTTATGTCACCTACAAAAATTGAAATTACGCCGGGGGAAACTGTCTGGGATGTACTTAAGAGAGAGTTGGACAAAAGAGGTATAGAATACAAAGTTTCATTTAATCCAAGGTATAACAGTGTTTATATTGAGTCCATTGAGGGCGACGGAGAAATGGACCATGGTCAATTCAGCGGTTGGATGTACAATGTAAATGGACGGTATCCTGATTATGGTGCAAGCTTGTATGAATTAGAAGATGGAGATGTGGTACAGTGGAGATATACTACTAATCTTGGAGTTGATTTAGGCGAAGATAATTCAAAATGGGAAGGCACATATATAAGAAACGGAGAGGCCTCCGGGATAGATGGTAAAACCATAGATGTAAAAGCGGAAACAAAGGTTGTTAACAATGAAGCAACATCAAAGGTAACAGATAAGCAAATAAAAGATGCTCTTGCAGAGGCTGAAAAAACCGAGGATGTAAGCAGTATCACAATTAAGTCTGAAACTAAGACACCGGTAACAAAATCCACAGTAGTTGTTCCAAAGAGCTCAGTAACAGAAATCTCGGGAGCGAGACTTGGCTTAGTAATTGAGACACCGATAGGAAATATAACCATGCCTGAGAAAATCCTCGCAGAAATAGCAAGACAATCCCAAGGCAGCACAGTGGAAATAGTTGTTGAAAAAATGGCGGATGACAAGCTGACTGAAGAACAAAAAGCGGCTGTAGAAGGTGGTACGGTTTACGACATAAGCATAGTTAGCGGAAATAAGAAAATATCCTCCTTTAATGGACAAAAAATCATAATTTTCCTTCCATATGAGCTGAAAGAGGGGCAGTCTAAGGAAAATGTAACTGTATGGTACATGAATG
>DOON01000015.1:972-1307 GCA_003514865.1 Clostridiales bacterium | reverse complement strand
AAAAGGCTTGTTCTCGGGAACTGGAGAAAATACCTTCAGTCCGAACATGCCTATGACAAGATCAATGCTTGTTACGGTTCTCTATCGTATGGAAGGCAGTCCTGCAGTAACGACCGCAAACACATTTACAGATGTAGATGGGGGTCAATGGTACACGGATGCTGTTATATGGGCAAATGCAGGCGGTATCGTAACAGGCTACGGTGAAGGAAGATTTGGTGCCAATGATCCTATAACTCGTGAACAGATGGCAGCAATTCTGTATCGTTATGCTCAGCTGAAGGGATACGATGTAGCAAAGACCACTGAATTGACAGCATATACCGATGCTGCTG
>DOON01000015.1:0-854 GCA_003514865.1 Clostridiales bacterium | reverse complement strand
CACGACTATACTCATGAGATTTAATGAAATATAGTTAAATAAGCTAATAGTTTGGAGCGAAAATACCGGCATACGCCGGGATTTTCGCTCCAAAGGATAGACAATGGACTATTTATGCGTATAGCACTTTACATATTGACAACCACTAAAGGCGCGTGGTACTATTCGATTGTAAGTAACTGAATATGACGAATTAAGTGCCGAAATTGATATTTCGGGAAAGGGAATCAGGTGAAAATCCTGAGCGATACGGTCACTGTAATCAGACTGCTACACTCAATAACCATTGCACTGGAGGTGTGAGAAGGTGAGTAAAGCTATAGTTTGAAAGTCAGGAAACCTGCTTAATTTTATAGATATTTCTTCCGGTTAAAGATAGTCTAACAAATCTATAATGATTCTGTTAAAGTCTGCTTTTTTTGAAGCAGACTTTAAATTTTCTATAGAAAAGCTATATGTTTTTGTCGGAGGAATTTCTTGAGAAGATCTCTTGCTTACAAAATACATAATAGGAGAAAAAAATGAAATTAAGACAGAATCAAATTTTAGCTATGTTGCTCGTGTTTTTAATGGTATTTAGTTCATCGCCCATGAAAATATATGCAACTGAGAACTTTCAGACTATCAATAATTCAGAAGAACTGAATAGTCTGTCGGACGATCTTGGGAATGATTCAAAATTTTTGCAAGATAATTTGCAAAATATTGCGGATAGTGAGAATGATATAAACTATTTAAATCAAGATGAACTTATATCAGTGAATGCGGTGAATTTTGTTAAGGCTGACGTAACAACTTATAGTGCAATAGTGGCATCAGTCGCAAAATCTGACTATACCGAGGAAAGTTGGGAG
>DOON01000132.1 GCA_003514865.1 Clostridiales bacterium | reverse complement strand
TGTCAGCCAGCTCCTGCTTGGTCAGAGAATTGGCAATTCTTAACCTTTTTAAATTTTCGCCGATATTCATAAAAACCTCTTTGTATTGTTTATATTAGTAAACTTGTTGTTTAAAATTATTAAACTTTTGAATCGATTTTTATTATACACACGTGCAATTGTAATGTCAATATCAAATTGTAAAAAAACATCATAAATGCAGAATTAAAACACACATGAGTATATCTAAAGTTTAGATTCACTAAACTTCGGCTGTAAAAAATCAGCTTTTTCATCTTATATTGACATGGAACATCCGTTGATATATATTATTTATATTAAGTAAAGGCGGGTGAAGTATGGCCAAATTAAAAACGAAGTTTGTATGCCAGGAATGCGGATATGAGACGGCAAAATNNCTTTGTAGAGGAAATGGAATCACGTGAGGGTGACACAAAGAACCAAAGAGGAATAAGCAGAGGAAAAATAGAAAAAATCCAGCATATAACTTCAAGTAAAAAAGAGAGGTTTTCAACAGGCAGCACTGAAATGGACAGGGTTCTTGGGGGAGGCATAATTAAAAGCTCGCTGATATTGGTGGGAGGAGACCCGGGTATTGGAAAATCAACACTGCTTCTGCAGGTTGCCGATTATGTTTCAAGAAATAATCTGAAGGTTTTGTACATATCGGGAGAAGAATCCGGCGAGCAGATAAAAATCAGAGCCGACCGTCTGGGCGTAGGTGAAGGCGAGCTGTACGTGCTGGCTGAAACCAACATTGATATTATAAAGGAATTTGTTGAGAAGGAAGAGCCTGATCTTCTTATTCTCGATTCAATTCAGACAATATATTCTCCCGAGATTGTTTCGGCTCCGGGAAGTGTGAGTCAAGTGCGCGAAGTAACCGCAATGGTTATGAGGATGACCAAGGTAAGAAACATGGCTTCCTTTATTGTGGGACATGTTACAAAGGCAGGAGCTATAGCGGGACCGAGGGNNGAAAACCCATCAGAGGTATTTTTGAAGGGAAGACCGGTGGATTCTTACGGAACGGTGGTTACAGCCGCCATGGAGGGTACGAGGCCCGTACTCATAGAAATACAGGCACTTGTTACATATTCTCCCGCAGGATTCGCAAATAGAGTCATGACTGGAATAGATAAAAACAGAGCATCCATGCTTATTGCTGTACTTGAGAAGAAGGCGGGGCTGGGCATTCAGAGCTCTGATGTATTTATAAATGTCACGGGTGGGCTGCAGTTGAGGGAGCCGGCATCTGACCTGGCAATACTGTGTGCCGTGGCATCAAGCTTTAAGGAAATTCCTGTTGATTTCAAAACTGTGCTCATAGGCGAGGTTGGTCTCACAGGAGAAATAAGAGGTGTCAATTCCATCGAGAAAAGACTGACAGAGGCGCAGAAAATGGGATTTGAAAGGGCGGTAATCGCAGAGTCAAACGACACCATCAAGGATATAAACATGGAGATAATACATGTAAACAACATCAGACAGGTGATGGACCTGCTGTTTTAAATATTAAAATACGGAGAGAATTAATGTTAGAATTTTTAAGAAAAGAAGGAATCAGAGAAAGTCTGATAAATGAAATAGAAAAATTCAGAAAGTTTTACAAGGTGGACAGCGGTCTCGAATACAGAATTCCGCAGCCAAAATATGATTATTACGGAAATGAAGTGTGGGAGCAGGCGATAACGGCGCTCCTGTGCGGTGAAAATATATTGCTGGTTGGTTCAAAGGCAACGGGAAAAAACGTGCTTTCAGAAAATATAGCAAATGTGTTCGGCAGACCCAAGTGGGATATCTCACTTCATGTAAATACAGATTCATCTACCCTCATAGGAACGGATACATTTGAAAACGGTCAGGTTGTCTTCAGACACGGTCCAATTTATGAGTGCGCAAAATGGGGAGGCTTCGGAGTGCTGGATGAAATAAATATGGCAAAAAATGACTCTCTTGCCGTACTTCATGCAACCTTGGACTACAGAAGAATAATAGACGTGCCTGGCTATGACAAAATAAGGCTGGATGATGCGGTTAGGTTCATAGGAACCATGAACTACGGTTATGCGGGAACCAGGGAGCTTAACGAGGCTTTGACATCGCGTTTTATGGTTATCGATATGCCTTCAATTTCAACAGAAAATCTTAAAAAACTTCTTTTCAGGGAGTTTGACAATATAAAGGAAGAGTACATTGATCAGTTTGCAGGGCTTTTCCAGGATTTGAAGCATAAAAGCGAGAATTCTGAAATTTCCACTAAATCGGTGGACCTGAGAGGCCTTATAGGAGCTATACACCTCATGGACAGAGGTCTTGAGGCAAACAAGGCGCTTGAAATGGGTATTACAAATAAGTCTTTTGGCGATTTTGAGAAAAAGCTCATTGAGGATGTTATAAGACTGAGAATACCCGATAAACTTGAAAGGAAAGAAATTTTCACCAACTGATATGATAAAGCAAAGAGATGAGAAAAAGCGCGCGCTTAATATAATATGGAATGCATCCGGTGACTATTCCTTTCAGCCTGATTTCAAGGACTTTGACGAAGAAGGAAGAGCTGAAATCTACGGAAACTATATTATCGGTGCCGCACATAAATACTACGACTATGATATTTTGGAAAAATTCTTTGATTACCTGAGAACTGACAGCGACCATGAATTTTATGAGCAGCTTACATGGCTGGGGCTGGAAAACGGAATATATGCAAAATCTGTTGAGGAACGACCGGTGCTTTTCCAGCTGCGCCGAAGCTATTCGAAAAAAGTGCTTAGGGGAGAAATGCCTCAGCATGAGAGAGCGCAGCTCAATGAGTTAAAAAAAACTTATTATAAAAGAATTTTAGGAGAAGAGACTGATGCTGAAGTCCGAACCCTTGAAATATTAAATGAACTGATATTTGATGAACACATGGATGCTGAGCAAATAATTAATAAAATGAATGAAGTAATCAAGAAATACTTCAAATTCAGGGCAGGAAGCTATGAGGTAAAGCTTCAGGATTTCATAGAAGGCAAAAAACCGTCAGGGATAAAGAGCTTTGAAAGGCGTGAGGATGAAAAGTCTGAGGATTCAGGCTATCATCTCATGAAAAATCTGATCATAGAATCTGCCGAGACCACGAGGGACGTATACTTTGAGCAGGATGAGGACATGAAGATGAAAAGCCTCAAGCTCCGCAAGTTTACGGGAAAGAAAACTGCAGCGGACAGAAGCTACATACAGAAATACTACGGACTGCCCATACTTCCCGAGCATAAACTGAATATTATTGAGAAAGTTTTATGTGTTGACAATCACAATAAATCAAGGCTTCATTTTACAAGAGGTGAATTTGAAAATCCGGAGGAGGCAGATGCAGACTNNAAAGGAGCAGAGAGAGAGCAACGTCGATTATTTTTACGACAACTATGCCAGAAACAATAACAGCATTTCAAACCTTACAAACAAAATAAGAAATACAATGCTTGTAAACTTTGAATCCTCTATGGCCAGATCAAAATCCGGAAAATTAGATGCCAATAAAATATGGCGCAGCATATATGTCAATGATAACAGAGTGTTTGACAAGGACCTGAAAAACGACATAGGAAATATTACTGTGGATATACTGCTTGACAGTTCCGCTTCTCAGTGCGAGAGGCAGGAAATTATTGCGGCACAGGGCTACATTATAGCTGAAAGCCTGAGCAGGTGTGGTATACCAACTAAGGTATATTCTTTCTGCAGCTTGAGAGGGTACACAATCATAAATCTTTATAGAGATTATAATGAGGGCGACAAGAACGACAGAATTTTCAACTACAGGGCATCAGGCTCAAACAGAGACGGATTGGCCATAAGGACAGCCCTTCATATGATGGGAGAAACTCAGAGTGAAAATAAAATATTGATTGTGCTTTCTGACTGCAAGCCAAATGACATTGAAGTAAATCCCGGCACCGGTCTGATTCCGCTACGAACAGAATATTCGGGAGCAAAGGGAGTCAATGATACGGCGTATGAAGTGAAAAGAGGTATTATGAAGGGAAACACAATACTGTGTGTATTCACGGGAGAGGACGAAGATTTGCCCTCTGCTAAGAAAATATACGGACATAATTTTGTAAGAATAAACAACCTTGAAAGATTTGCGGACATAGTGGGCGTCCTGCTTCAAAATCAGCTTAAAAACCTATAAATTTATTGGAGAAGAGCATGAAAAAGCTGTTTTTTATGTTAATTTGCATACTTGTTTTGTCCGGATGCATCAATGGGGAAATATCTCCTGGTACAGCAGGGGAAGCTCCTTCAAACGATGCCGAAGAAGCTTCTCTTCTGGAAATAGCCATTAGCAAAAGCGCTGTCGCAGCAATGAATGCGGAGCTTGGTAAACAGGAAAATCACAGTAAAATATACAAGGTTGTGTACAACCATGCCGGAAACGGGTGAGGACGTCCCACTTATGAACTTGTTCCGGAGGAGCGGTCGAATATAGATGTCAAAATGAAAATACTGATATCAGAGGGAATCGAGATTGCAGTACCTAACGGATTAATCGGATACCTTGAAAAAATTGAAATCAAGTACGGGGAAGGAATCATATCCGAGGGGTTAACTATTAATACATATTGATTTATAAAGAGTTTTTGTGGTGCGATTATTTAATAACCGGAGCAGGAACTCTTTTATATTAATATAATCTCCGCGCATTGAAACATCAGATGCATAAATGCATCACGATACGCCCTGATTTAGCGGCATTATTGCTCAATAAGCATGGCATGATTATTGCTACATATTTATATATAATATATTGAAGGATATAGCATGACTTTGAAAAATGGAAAGCAATACGAAGAAAGTATAAGAGATATGAACATGCTATGAAGTTTGACGGAGAAAGCTACAGTCTGGATTATGGCAGGCAGAACAGTATAGGAAAGGTAAGAAAGTTTTAGAAAAAGGAACAATGAAAGCAGACGACTCAAATTTTTGATTCAGAAATTTATATAGTAGTAGGCGGGTGTGCTATGAAAAGCAGAGATTTGGATTCTCAGAAACTTTTGACGGAAAACTTAGAGGCTGTAATTGAATCTTCCTATGACGGAATTTTTATCACAGACGGAAAAGCAAATGTTATATATTTAAACAGTGCTTACGAAAGAATAACGGGTGTAAGGCGCAATGAGCTCTTAGGCAAAAATATGGATAATCTGGTAAGAGACAATATAATATCCAGATCAGCTACACTTATTGTATTGAAGGAAAAAAAGGTGACAACCATCAGTCAGATGTTTAAAACCGGAAACAGAGTCCTTGTTACCAGCACCCCCATTTTTAATGAAGATAATGAAATAATTTTGGTGGTCACAAATGTCAGAGATGTAAGTGAGCTTGAAAACTTGAAAAGTGAAGTGGATAAAAGCGACAGGCTTTTAAAGCAGTATGTTTCGCAAATAGAAGAATTTAAAGCACAAATAGTAAAAGA
>DOON01000070.1:1635-3546 GCA_003514865.1 Clostridiales bacterium | reverse complement strand
ATGTCTTTTTTCATCCTTTTCACCTCTTTCTCGCTCTATATTAACTAAATAATATTATCAATTTACCTTTAGCATTATAACACACAGAAAATTATATTACAATATTTTTTTTATTTAATAATTTCTGTCCACAAGGTCATCCTTGCTTTTATCTATATTCGTTAGCTGAGTTGCAGACTGCTTTATAAATTCTCCGTTTGTTTTGAACTTTACAAGCCCGTCAATCAGCCTTTCCGTAACATCGGCTACAGAGAAATTGCTCAGTGCCTTTCTTAGCTGCCATATTGTCTGAAGCTCCTCGGCATTGAGGAGCAGCTCCTCTCTCCTTGTACCTGATTTGTTTATATCTATGGCAGGGAAGATCCTCTTCTCAGAAAGCTTTCTGTCCAGATGTATTTCCATGTTTCCGGTTCCCTTGAACTCTTCAAATATCATGTCGTCCATACGGCTTCCGGTTTCAATCNNTATTTCTCGCTGCGCCGAAAAACCTCTTCGGTCCATACAGTGCTCCAGGGTCAAGACCTCCGGATAATGTCCTGCCTGTAGGAGTGATTGTAAGGTTATAGGCTCTTGCCAGCCTTGTTATGCTGTCAAGAAGAATAACCACATCCTTGCCGTGCTCCACAAGTCTTTTTGCTCTTTCCAGAACCATTTCCGCAACCTTTATATGATTTTTTGGAAGCTCGTCAAAGGTTGAATAAACCACATCTCCCTTGACAGACCTCTTCATATCCGTTACCTCTTCGGGTCTCTCATCTATTAAAAGCATTATTATTTCAACTTCGGGATAATTTTCAGCAATACTGTTGGCAATATTTTTGAGAATTGTTGTCTTTCCTGCCTTAGGTGGAGCAACAATTATTCCTCTCTGTCCCTTGCCTATGGGAGCTATTAAATCTATGAGCCTCATGGCAATGTTGATGGTTGAGCTTTCAAGCCTGATTCTTTCATCCGGATAAATTGGGATTAGTGAATCAAAATCTCTTCTGTTTCTTGCCAGCTCGGGATTTTCGTCATTTACCTGCTTTACATACAGTAGTGCCTTGAATTTTTCGCCTTGCTTTGGAGGCCTCGTTATGCCGGAAATTTTATCTCCGGTCTTCATATGGAATCTTCTTATTTGAGAAGGGGATATGTAAACATCTTCATCGCTGGTCAAATAGTTGTTTGTACGCAGAAACCCGTAACCGTCAGGATGCGTTTCCAAAATTCCCATTACCTTTATGGCACCGTCTCCGATTTGCTCAATTTCATCCACTACCTTATCTGGCATAGCCGGTGCGTTGTTTTCGATAGTGGCTTCCCCTGCTTCATTTTCAAATTCCACTAAGCTCTTTGCATTTTCAGTAAGTTTATTTTTATCTATTTTATACAAATTTTATTTTGTATTAAATAAAGTAAAAATATTTCTCAAAAAGACCAATTAATAGGTCTTTTAAAAGATCTTTAAATTGGTTATCATTTGACTATTGTTTACATGTCTAGGACATCGCCAAGATGAACAATATTATCCATTCACGCTTTGTCGCAAGCATATCAGACCTCAAAAAGAACCCAATGGAAGTGNNGTTTATTTTTATCTATTTTATTAATTTCTTCAACTTCATCAATTTTATCGGTATTTTCAGAAGAATCAGCATTATAATATTCGTCTAGCTTTAAAAGCAGTTCGTCCTTTTTGTATCTATAGGCGTCACGCATGCCCTTGGACTTCGCCAGCTCTTTCAATTCGGAAAGCTTCATGCCAGCTAATTGGTCTTTATTCATAAAAACCTCCATTCAGTTTTATTGATATCATTTATGGAAAATTATCAGATAAGTGCTTGATAGGTGCTACAATGATATCACTTTAATTTTCAATAGTCAAGGATATAATTTTCAAATAGTTAAGTTTCGTTATTTATTTAACTA
>DOON01000070.1:0-1605 GCA_003514865.1 Clostridiales bacterium | reverse complement strand
ACAAAATTGAAATAAAGGCTGCTTTTTGCATAGGCCATTGTACCGAAGCTGTTTCCGTATGCTTCAGGGATGAAATATACTCTGTGAATGCGGATACCGCCGAAAATTTTTTTGATGATGTTGTTATGTCAAGCTTGAGGAGTTAACATGAGAATACTTGATTTTTATCCCGCAAACTGTAAGAACTGCTATAAATGTGTAAGAAATTGCTCGGTAAAAGCAATTAACCTGATTGATGACCAGGCTCAGATAGTTGAAGAAAAATGCATAGCATGCGGCAACTGCTTTTTGGTATGCCCGCAGAATGCCAGAAATATTCACAGCGACCTTGAAAATGTATTTGATGCCATAGAAAACGGAAGAAAAGTAATTGTATCTATTGCTCCCTCCTATCTTGGTGTTTACGATGAGCCATACAAACTCATATCTGTTTTGAAGTATTTTGGCATTTCATCAGTGGAGGAAACAGCCATCGGTGCAGCAATGATTACCGAGCTTTACAAAAAATACATCAGTGAAACAAATATGAAAAATGCAATAACAACATGCTGCCCCACTGTAAACATGATGGTTCAGACATACTTTCCCGAACTTATAAGATATCTTATACCTCTGGACGCCCCCATGATCGCCCACTGCAAAATGATGCGCAAGCACCATGGAAATGATGCATTCATTGTTTTTCTGGGACCGTGCATATCGAAAAAATGTGAGGCTTACGGATATCAGCTTTCGGGAATAATTGACGGTGTGATTTCCTTCGAGGAGCTTGATAAGCTCATTGAGTCAAAAAATATAGATATCTCTGCTTTTGAAGAATGCATGCCCGACATGGAGGGAAACTATACAGGTAAAAAATATCCTCTGGAAAACGGAATTTTGTCCGGAATGAAAGATATTATTGCGGAAAGTCCCTTCACNNTTAGCCGAAGGCGAACTGACAAATGTCATCATTGAAGCAAACAGCTGTATCGGAGGGTGCATGGGAGGCCCTGCAGTACCTAAAAAAAGCCAGAATATGTTTGTAAGAAAGACCAAGACAAAATCAAGAATTCATCCCTTGCGTGACAAAGCTTACAAAGACTACGAGCCCCATGAAAAGAACCTGGACTATGAACGGCATTTCAGAAACAAGCAGTATCAGCATCCCTTCTACAGGGAGGAGGACATCAGGGCTATACTTGAAAAAACAGGAAAGCATTCTAAAAAAGATGAGCTGAACTGCGGTGCATGCGGTTATGATACCTGCCGGGACAAGGCAATATCTGTACTTGAAGGTCTGTCTCATCCGCAGATGTGCATGCCGTTTATGAGAAGCGAGGCAGAGAAAATTTCAAATATTTATTTTGAATATTCACCCAGCATAATTGTTATTGCAGATTTGAGCCTGAATATACTTGACTTGAATCCCATGGGCGAATCAGCCTTTAACACAACCATAGGCAAAATAAGGAATCAGCCGCTGTCTTCAATCATGCCCACGGAGGATTTCACTGAGGTCATAAATACAGGTGAGAGCATGGTCGGTAAGAAGCTTAATCTTGAAAGCTACGGCAAAATAATGTATGAACGAATTATATATCTGCCAAAAAATAAAATTTTATT
>DOON01000022.1 GCA_003514865.1 Clostridiales bacterium | reverse complement strand
TATAAGTTCATAGCATATTATACCCAATTTAGATTAATTTAACATGAAAGTGCGAAAAATGTCAATTTTTATATTTTACGCCTACATCTGTTATGCCAAGTTCAAAGGTGTCATCATAAGAAATGTATCTTACTCCGTTTTCTATGATGGTATTCTCATCTTCTCCCTTGTATACAACGAAGACATTATTATTTTCTGCAGCTTTTTCAAGAATTTCTTTTAATACTTTCACTTCCCTCTGATCATTTATGCTTGTTGGCCCTGCATTCATTGTAAGAACAAGGACCTTGTCAGAATAGGACATGAAACTTTTAATGTTGTTCCACATTGTTGAGTTGCTTGCACTCATCGTTCCGTTTGTTACAATGCCATCAAAATAAACTATGTGTCCGTTTCCTGAAAGCTTCTTCTCAACATTGTTTATAACAAGCTTATCCTTAGCACCGGATAAGGATGGCACCTTCATAGAATCGACAAATTCTGTTTCCGGTTTCAGACCAAGCTCTTTGTCATTAGGTTCGTACAATATTCTTAAATTGTCGATGTAGATGGTTCCGCTATCCTTCTTTGTCTCATTGATCTCAGCGAGATAAATATTGCTTAAAGTAACGGGATAGGCCGTTCCGTCAGGAATGTGTGCTTCAACCCATTTCCATCCTGTCCAGTTTACTTCATCTTCAAAGGTTATTTTTATTTGGTTGTTGTAGGCATCGTGAATTCTTGTTCTAAGCCAGTGATTTTTTCCGTCGCCGTAAACCCACATTCCTATCGCCTTTGGCTTTCCTTCCAGTTTAATCCCTTCGCCGTCATTACCAAATTCAACAAAGGCGATACTTTGATCCGTCATTTTAGTAAAATCATAATCCAACTTCAATGAGCCGGAGCCTTCTTTAGAGAAATCCTGTACAACAGACATGCTTCCGATGGAATCTTCAGGATACAATTTAAGCTTCAGGCCTTCAAGACTTTCAAATCTGTACAGTGTCTTGTAATTATAGCCTACCTTAACCTGAATATGCTTTACTGCATTTCCAAATGTAGCTGTTATTGCACCTGTATTGCTTACATCACCTGATGTAAAAATTCCGTTTTCTACTTTTCCGATTCTGTTTCTGTAGGAATAGGAAACATATTTTGCCGGAATATATGCTGAAATACCATCCTTGTTAATTCCAAGAATTTCACCTATTTCATAGGTATCTCCAAAGCCAAGAGTAAGGGAATCAGCATTGAATTTCAAGGCCACAGGTTCAGCAAGCACATTTATTTCAACCTGGTTCACAGCACTTCCCGATTCGGCTGTAATGACAGCTTTACCAGCCTTGCTTGGATAAAATATATTATTTACTACTTTTCCCGCATCCGAAGGAGAAACTTTAAATTCAATATTTTTTACGCTTACATCAAGAGGTGTGTAATATTCATTGTAAAATTTCAACTGAAGGGCTGTTTCTGTATTGTTGAAAACAGCGTCCTGCTCAGGGATGATTTCTATTTTACTTATTTCTTTACTGTCAGGAGATGTGTTAAAAACCCCCACACCCGAAGCAATCTTTCTTTCTCTTCCGTCGGAAGGAATATTTACAATTGTGACATTTGAATTTTTCAAGAAATCAACGCCCATGGTTGTAGAGCCGCCGCCGTCCATATTAACAGCATTGTATGCTCCAAGGCTCAGAAGTATTTCAGCTAATTCTGTCTGTTTAACGCCAACGTAGTTTTTATTTCTGCCGTCAATAGTAACCAGAATCATTTCCGTATTGTCTTTATTGAAGCCAATAGCTGTTCTCGGGTTTGCTCCAAGCACCTCATCGCTTATCTGGTTTAACTGTCCGTCCTTAACGAGATAGTTAAGAGCTCCGAAGGACCAATCCACGTTTTCAGGACTGAAGTCAAGCTTAATGTTCAGGGTGACCGGATTTCCGGGTGCAAATGAACTCACCATCTGCTCAATGGCTGCAGCGTTGCAGCTTGCCAATACATATCCTTTTTCAGGTATGATTGTTGAGGGCTGGTTTCTTCTCACCTCTGAAACAGTTCCTTCAACTATGATAACTTCAACAATGTCCTTTTTGCCGTCGTATCCCGGAGAGTTTTTGTTCCAGTCTGACGTGAGTATTGTAGGTGCCCAGTCCAATGAAGATGTTTTGTTCATTACTGTAACATTGTAGGCTGTACTGTCCGAACCGTATACGGTAATTTCAGGGTTCCACACAGATATGTCTATGTTTCCGTCTAAAAGTCCTGAAACTGTAGGATATCCNNGTGATTAATTTCCCGTCTCTTATGATAGGGCCATAAGTGTAGGTAGGGTCACCCATATAAAAGAAGTCACCGTTAACTGCGGCTGTTGCTCTGGAGGATTTAATCATTGAGCTCAGGGGAGAGCGGACAGATACTCCGTTTTCATTTGTAAGGGGTTTGACCTCTGTATACTTATCTGTTAAATTTGCACGTACAACATTTATGTTCATCCAGCCAGCGGATGTGTACCTCTCTATTCTTTCATATGTAATGCCGGTTGACAGCCTGGTTTGCTCAGCCAGGTCGTATACGGTATAAAAGCTGCTTCCGTATGCGCTTGAGCTTAATAAAATTGCCAGCGCAGCGGAGAAAACTGCTATTTTCTTAATAAACAAATAAATCATTCCTTTCTGTTTTAAACTTACGAAATCATTATAACACAAAAATCAGTGATGTTTTATTAATTTACTGTTACTAAGTCAGTAATATTTAGAAACATAGGATTAAATTCCATTTTTAATTAGACGCTTTTTTTAAGAATTTGTTCCGTAGAATAACGGAATATTGCAAATTATCAATTAAAACTTGCAAAATCGTTATCAATATAGTATGATATTATTACATGATAACGATTGCAGCCGTGAGAAATAACTTATGAGTTATCAAATCTAATCAGAAAGGAATTCAAATCATGAAAAAAAGTTTCAAACCTATTTTTATGTTTTTAGTCCTCATGATGATTGTGGTCATGTTGGGAGGATGTGCTTCACCAAGCAACGAAAGTAATACAGACAAGGGAGCAAGTGTAAAAAAAGAACCAAAGACAGCGCTTCCGGACACAAAACCTGAAGCTGGTGCAAAGCTGGATGAGGATATTACTATTGTACAGGCACTTGATATGGTATCTTTTGACCCTATCAATACTTCAGACCTTTCAAACGGTTATGTAATCAACAATATCTACAGCAAACTGTTTGACTTTAACGAGGATTTAAATGCCGTACCGGAGTTGGTTGAAAGCTATGATATGATTAGTGACACAGAGTGGCAATTCAAAATTTATAAGGGTGTAAAAACTCACGACGGTCAGGAGCTTACGGCAGATGACGTAGTGCATTCTCTTCAGAGAACCCAGCAAGGTACAGCCATAGGTGCACTGTTCAAACCGGTGGATAAGATATCCAAGGTTGATGATTATACAATCAGCATTACTACCACAGGGCCATATCCTGCACTGCCTACGGCTCTTACACATCAGTCATGCTGCATCGTTCCGAAGCATTATTCCGAAAAAACCGCATCCGAAGATAACTGGACGAAACCTGTGGGAACGGGACGTTATGTGTTCAAGAACCGTGTAATTGGTGACAGTATCTCTATGGAGCGTTTTGACAATTATTTTAATCAAAATGATAAGGCCTGCAATAAAAGTTTAACCTATAAGATTATTCCGGAGGGAAGCGGAAGAACAATAGCTGTGGAAACCGGAACAGCAGATATAAACATTGTATTTGACACCGTGGATTATGAACGTGCATTAAATAACAGCAATGTGCAGCTTTGGGAGCATTACTCTCAGACCGTATGGCATCTTGGATATGACAATACGCAGAAATGGTTTGACAACAAGCTGGTTCGTCAGGCCATAAATTATGCCGTTGACAGGAATGCATGCCTTGAGGTTGGTCATAATGGCCACGGCAAGGTTGTGTTCAACAATGCTACCTTTGCACCTACATGTTTAGGAGCAATTGAAAATCCAAATGACAAGTACAGTTATGACCCTGAAAAAGCAAAAGAGCTGATGAAGGAAGCGGGATGCCCGGGCTTTGAAACAGAAATTATTGTGTTCAGGGATGAGGCTGAACGCATAGCGGTTGTTGTTCAGTCCTATTTGAAGGAAATTGGAATAATAGCAAAGGTTACCAGAATCGAAAACGCGGTATTTGCTTCTTACATAGCAGATCATAAGGCTCCTATGTTTATTACAAGCTGGGGAGCATACTGGGATCCGGACCTGTTCTTGGCAAGACGTTTCAGCTCTGCAGGTATAGGCGGAGTAAACAGAGTTTGGTATCTGAATCCTGAATTGGATGTTTTGATTGAAAAAGGACGTTCTTCATTTGACAATGAAGAGAGAGCAGTAACTTACGGTGATATTCAGAAGTTCTTGGCAGAAGAAGCACCTGAATGCGATTTGTATGTAAATACAATGTATGCACTTGCAAACAAGGATCTCAAAGGCATAGAAATTAACGTTGAAATGCCTTATCGCTTCTACAAGCTTCATTATTAAGAATTAAAATGATTTGATTGAAACACATTTAAAGAATATAGTTCTTGGTTTAACATAATTACGGCATGTTCTTCATTTATTTGAAGGGCATGCCGGATATCAGGAGTGAATTATGATTAAATATGTTGTAAAACGTTTAATTAATATGATTCCGGTTATTTTGGCATTAACATTTGTTGTTTTTACAATAATGTACTTTACACCCGGAGATCCTACNNGTGGTATGTCCTATATTACACGGTCACCGGTTTCGGAACAGCTTTTCGGACGTTTTCCAAATACGTTTAAGGTTGTAATTGGAGCTATGATTTTTTGCATATCTCTGGGAGTGCCCATTGGTGTGCTGTCGGGAACGAAACCCTATTCATTTTTTTCGAATATTACAATGATCATAGGATTGCTTGGCGTATCGCTGCCTATTTTTTGGCTTGGTCTTTTGTTGATTTTATTGTTTTCGGTAACTCTGGGCTGGCTGCCGCCAAACGGGATAGACAGTCCTGCTCATCTCATACTGCCCTCGGTGGCACTGGGGGCGAACTATATGGCTAATATAATGAGGACAACACGTTCTTCGATGCTTGAGGTTGTCAGGCAAGATTATATTCGTACGGCAAAAGCAAAGGGAGTCAGCCGTCGAAACGTAATTCGTAAGCATGCTCTCCAAAATGCTATGATGCCTACGATTACCGTAATAGGTATGAATATAGGTGCACTGCTGGGGGGGGTTGTTTTGACGGAAACAGTATTTTCAATTCCGGGTACGGGAAGGCTGCTGGTTGAATCAATTAACAAGAGAGATACCCCTTCAGTGTTGGGATGCCTGGTAATTATGGCTATTTGTGTTGCTGTTTCCAATTTGATAGTTGACTTGATTTATGCGTACATTGATCCCCGTATCAAAGCGCAGTACAGCGGGGGGCGATAGTTATGGATGGTATGACAAAAAAGGAATTCAGTACAAAAAAAGAATTTTTCAAACAATATAAGAAAAAAAGCCGTTTTCAGGAAATTTGGCAGAGATTTTTGAAAAACAAATTAGCCGTTGCAGGTTTGATTATATTTATTGCAATTGTATTGATTGCAATTATGGCACCATTGATTGCCAATTATAATGAGGATGCCATAAAAATAAATGTACCGGGACGGTTAAAGCCTCCGAATGCGAATAATATTTTAGGTACAGACGAAATGGGAAGGGATATTTTTGCCAGAATTGTACACGGTGCCCGTATTTCTCTTGTTGTTGGAATATCATCAGTTACAATTGCCCTTTTTGTGGGTGGTGCATTCGGCGCAATCGCAGGATTTTTCGGTGGCAGAACAGACAACATAATAATGCGCTCCATGGATGTGCTTCTGTGTCTTCCTGACGTGCTGCTGGCGCTTGCAATAGTCGCCGCATTTGGTACGAACTTAGTTAATATGACTGTCGCCATCGGTTTGTCCTTCACGCCGAAGTTTTCACGTGTAGTGCGTTCGGCCGTTATGACGGTTAGAGGCATAGAATATGTGGAGGCAGCTAGGGCCATAGGGGCAACCAATACAAAGATTATTACGGAACATGTTCTGATTAATTGTATAGGTCCGATTATAGTTCAGGTAACGTTGTATGTTGCAAATGCAATATTGACCATATCATCCTTGAGTTTTATCGGGCTGGGTATTCAGGCTCCTACTCCCGAGTGGGGGAATATGCTTGCTTCCGGTCGTGCTTATATGCGCGATAGTGCCTATATTGTTATGGCACCGGGTTTTGCAATCTTTATCACTATCCTTTCACTTAATCTTTTGGGTGATGGGCTGCGTGATGCACTGGATCCCAGGCTAAAACAGTAGGAGGTAGTATATGGAAATAAAAAAGATTAATAAGGATGGAAATACCCTCGAAATTAAAAATCTTGTGGTTGAGTACATAAGTGATAATGAGGTTGTAAAGGCTGTTAATGGAATAAACATTACTATCGGCTCAGGAAGAACTCTCGGGCTGGTAGGTGAAACCGGTGCGGGAAAGACAACCACAGCTTTTTCTATTTTAAACCTTGTTCCCGAACCTCAGGGAAGGATTGTTTCAGGAGAAGTTTTGCTGGAAGGAAAAAATGTTTTTAGTATGAATGAAGATGAGCTGGAGGATCTGAGGGGAGATAAGGTAGCAATGATTTTTCAGGATCCTATGACATCTCTGAATCCTGTCATCACCGTGGGTAAGCAGATAGCGGAGGGTCTTGAAATACACCGTAAAATAAGTAAGAAGGAAGCGCTTAAGCAAGCTAAGGAAATGTTGGAAATGGTTGGTATACCAGGTGATCGAGCAGAAGAATACCCATACCAGTTCTCCGGAGGAATGAAACAGCGCGTTGTAATAGCAATTGCATTGGCATGCAGTCCGGACCTTCTCATTGCAGATGAGCCTACCACTGCCTTGGATGTAACGATTCAGGCACAGGTTTTGTTATTGATAAATGAATTGAAAAAAAAGTATCATATGTCTATGCTCATGATAACTCACGATCTTGGCATCGTTGCTGAAGTATGCGATGAGGTTTCCGTCATTTATGCCGGGTATATTTTAGAGCATGGTACTTTGGAAGATATATTTGACAACATGCTTCATCCTTATACAAAAGGCCTGTTTGACGCTTTGCCAGACATTGAATCCAGACGGAGCGAGCTCAAGCCTATCAGGGGTTTGACACCTGATCCTACAAATCTTCCTCCAGGATGTCCTTTTCATCCCCGTTGTGAATATGCAATGGACATTTGCTCCCGGGATTTGCCTGAGAACAAATGGGTAAGTTCCACGCATTGCATACAATGCCATCTTTACAAAGACACCGACAAGAGCATGCTTTAAGGAGGGATTGTGTTGAGTGATATATTGTTAGAGGTGAAAGACCTTAAAAAATACTATAAAGTACCAAAGGNNTATAATATTTGACGGTATTGATATACTCGAGCTTAACAAGAGTGAAATGCGAAAAATGAGAAAGGACATGTAGCTGATTTTTCAAGATCCGTTTTCTTCGTTAAATCCACGTAAAACAATTGCCCAGACTATTGAGGAGCCCATTATTCTTGCAGACATGATCCCGGATCCGGATAAACGCTTTATGCGTGTAATTGAGCTGATGGAAACCGTTGGTCTGGCAGAGCGTATGATTAACACCTACCCTCACGAGCTTGACGGAGGCCGCCGCCAACGTATCGGAATTGCTCGTGCACTGGCAATGAATCCTAAATTTATAATTTGCGATGAACCGGTTTCTGCGCTGGATGTTTCCATTCAGGCACAAATATTGAATCTTATGAAAAAGATTCAGAGGGAGATGGGACTGACCTATATTTTTATAACTCATGATCTTTCTGTAGTAAATCATTTCTCGGATGATATAGCGGTTATGTATTTGGGTCGCCTTATAGAAAAGGCTCCTTCAGAGGTGCTTTTTGAAAATCCGGTACATCCTTATACAAAGGCACTTTTATCGGCTATTCCCGTGCCGAGGATTCATAACCGCCCGGCNNCCCGGAAAGGATACTGCTGCGCGGAGAAATTACGTCTCCGATAAACCCGGGACCGGGCTGCCGCTTCGTAAACAGATGCAATTATGCAGAAGCGAGATGTTCCGGAGAAGAATCTGTCTTGAGAGAAATAGAACCAAATCATTTTGTTTCATGTCACCTTTTTGGTTAGAGTACTGTAAAATGGCACATAAAGTTACAGTCCTTTTTGAACATACAAATACGTTAGTATTTTGTAATAGCATAAAACATAATATATGAGGTGAAATTATGAATGATGCTAAAATTGATTTTTTGTATTTAAATGAAAAAGAAATGATTGAGGCAGGCGTTACGGATATGCGCCGTTGCATAGATGTAATGACTGAGGTTTATGACCTGATGGGTAAGGGTGATTATGTTATGGGCGGGAAGAATAAAAATTCTCATGGCATTTTAATCAGTTTTCCTGATGAGCCTGAATTCCCGAACATGCCTAAAAACGGACCTGACCGTCGCTTTATGGCTATGGTTGCTTATTTGGGCGGACGCTTCAATGTTGCTGGTGAAAAATGGTACGGCTCCAACCGCGATAACTTGCAGAAAGGTCTTCCGCGTTCCATACTGATGCTGGTTCTCAATGATGCGGATTCAGGTGCTCCTTTGGCTTTTATGTCCGGCAATTTGGTAAGCTCTGTCCGTACCGGTGCTATTCCGGGTGTTGGCGCAAAATATCTTGCCAGACCTGATTCCAAGACTTGCGCCCTCATAGGTGCGGGTGTTATAAGCCGTACAAGCTTTATGGCTTTGGCTGAGGTCTGTCATAATCTGGATACGGTAAAGA
>DOON01000288.1:12708-41912 GCA_003514865.1 Clostridiales bacterium | reverse complement strand
AAAGTCATTGTCATTAATTTTGTGGAATATTTAAAAGGTGTGGTAGCTTCTGAAATGCCGGTTGAATTCAATATTGAGGCATTGAAGGCCCAAGGAGTAACAGCACGTACATATTTACTGTATAGATTGAAGAAGTACCCTGATGGACATCCCGACCATCTCGGAGCACCTCTTTGCACAAGTACTCATTGTCAGGTATGGAACTCCAAAGAAAGCCTGATTGCATCCCACAGTGAAGAATGGTATGAAAACTCCTGGGGGAAAATTGAAGAAGCAGTCAATTCAACAAAGGGGCAGATTTTAGTATATGAAGGAAAAATAATCGAGCCTCTGTTTCATTCAACAAGCGGAGGAAGGACCGAAAATTCAGAGGATGTTTTTTCAACTTCTGTTCCTTATCTAAGAAGCGTTGAAAGTCCTTATGAAAGTGACGCTCCTAGGCTGCATGCATCAGTTAAAATATCTGTTGATGAGTTTATTAAAAAATTGAAATCCTCATACGTGAACCTGGATATTTCAAAAAATAATCTCAGTGAAAAAATAAAATTAGGTGAGGTCAGTGAGGGGGGAAAAATAAAAACAATTTATGTAGATGGGACAGAAATTACAGGTCGGGAAATAAGGACCATATTTAATTTGAATTCAACTAATTTCAGCTTCATTCAATCGGGAAATGAAATAGAGATTGTAACCACAGGTTATGGGCACGGCGTCGGAATGAGCCAGTGGGGCGCAGAGGGTATGGCAGGTAAGGGTTACGGCTACCTGGACATATTGAAGCATTACTTTACAAACATTGACATTGCCAAAATCAAATAAACTAATACAACATTTTGTTATTTTTTATATACAGCTTATGATTAATGTGCTATCATTAAATTACATTAATTAAAAGAAGGGAAACTATAATGATATTTATAAATGATCAAGCTTACGATGAATTCAAGGTGCTTTTAGACGATGCCGAAGTTGAATCATACAATATAAGAATAGGAATAAGCAACTATTCCTGCAGCGGTCCGGTTTTCGGCGTTTATGTTGAGGAGCCTACAGACAAGGACGATGTGGAAAGAATAAAGGATATTACCTTCATTGTGGATAAAGAACTGAACCAGCAATACGGCGGTTTCATAATTGTTTCAAATGAAGAAAACAACGGAAACGGTGTGGGACTCATGCCCGTTGTACAGCCATCTTCAAGCTGTGGAGACGGATGCGGCGGATGCGGCGGCGGATGCAACTAATAAATAACAAAACGACCTGTTGGAAATTCCGACAGGTCATTTTTATAATCTAGAATAATAAAATTAAATTATTTTAATAGGACCCATTTTCTTGATGAGCATACACATTAACCTTGCGTTTATTCTCTGATTTTTCACAGATATCTGAATTTTTGACAGAAATGTTTTTCGCAGTAGTTTCAAGTTTTTCTCTACGCCCTGCATTCTGCACAAAATCAACCAAAAATGATGAAACCGTGACCGTAATCATAGAGAAAGCAATGCGTTGAATCGGAATATACGAAAGAGAAAGCAACAGAACTATAATGTCTGTACAAAGATATGCATGTGCTGTTCGCCATTTAAAGGTCTTTGAAATAGAAAGCGCCAGCGCGTCATCTCCGCCGCAGGACCCTCCCTGCCTTATGACCATTCCTACACCGATACCCACAAGTGCTCCTCCTGCAAGCGCAGCAATCAGAGGATGAAATAACAGATCGGGAAGCTGCAGAGGCAACATGCCCCATAATTTTAAAAATCCCGCAAAACTAATGGTAGCTATAATTGACAGTTTAATAAAATCCTTGCTTATATACCTGAATGCCAAAACATAGCAAAATATGTCAAGTATAGGTGATAGTACAGCCGGTGATATATTAAACCAGTGACTAAGCAGCAATATCATACCTAATACGCCGCCTTCGGTAATATCTGCTTGTTGATGAATGTTCTGAATACCAAAGGATACAATAGCAGTACCTGCTACTATTCCCAAAATCTTTCTGAAGGAAGCAGATTTTCAAGTTCCTTTTATTGAGTTAAAATGTTCAATTTTGAAAAGCATAATATTAAATCCTTTCTGTTTTATATTTTTTGTTCAAAATTACTTGTATTTTAATTCTAATNNGTATCATGCTTTGAAAGATTATTATAAAATAGGCGAAATTTCAAACTTATATGGTATTGGAGTTGATTCACTCCGCTATTATGAAAAAATAGGAGTATTGAAACCCCGAAGAGGCGAAAACGGCTACCGTCTGTACAGCCTTAAGGATATATATAAGCTAAATATAATACGTGACTTGAGACAGCTGAACTTCTCCATGGAACAGATCAAAAGCTATCTTTCTCATCAAAGCATAGACAACACTTTAAACTTGCTGCAAGATGAGCAGGAGTGGATACAAAATCAGCTCAAAAGGCTTCGTGCAACGGAACAAATCATACGCTCCCGCATGAACGCATTGTTGGAGTCTTTTCATATCCCCACAGGTATCTTTACGGTTAAAACATTTCCTGACCGCATGTGCCTCAGATTGAGCACCAATATAACAAGAGATGAAGAAATGGACTTTGCCATAAAAAAACTGCACCGCAAGCATGAAAGTAAAATATATGATATCGGCAATCAATCCATCGGTGCATCATTGTCGACAGAAGATTTAAATAAGGGAATAACGGGAGTGTTCCGCTATATATTTTTTATTCTTGAGAAAAAAACAAAGGAATATGACTTCATTTTACCGGCAGGTCAATATCTCTCTTTTTTCTATCGCGGCAACTACAGTCAGAGCACTGACCGGATTAAAGAAACACTTTCATATGCTGAAGAAAAAGGATACCTTGTTTTAGATGACCCCTTCGAGTTGTATCACATTGATAATCGCGATACCATGCTTAAGGAAGAATTCTTAACAGAAATTCAGGTTAGAATTTCCGAGTAATTTAAGGATAAACAAATAAAAAAGATGCTGCACTGATATCAGTGTAACATCTAATTTTTGCTATTCTGCTACGTATGGCAGCAATGCTATCGCACGTGCTCTTTTTATTGCTCTTGTTACCATTCTCTGATGCTTTGCGCAAGCACCTGTAATTCTTCTTGGTAATNNATATTTTACCTCTTTCAGTTGTATATTTCTTCAACTTTGCGAGGTCCTTATAATCTATATGTGTAGTCTTTTCCTGACAGAACTGACATACTTTTTTACGTGGTCTTCTTTTTTGGCCCATTCTTTCGTTCTTGTCGCCTTTATCCATACCTTGTCTTGAACTCACTTGATATTTCCTCCTTCCATACTAATTAACTAATGATATTCGTCTATTTTTTAAAACGGGATGTCTTCGTCATCTACCGGTTGGAAAATGTCATTGTCTTCATCCGGGAAATCACCGAAAAAGCTGCTATCTGGCTGAACCGGTCTTCCTTGCTGCGGTGATGTCTGGCCTTTTCCGCTGCCAATAAATTCTACTCTGTCTGCTACAATATCTGTTGTATATCTCTTTTCGCCTGTCTGTGTAGTATAACTTCCTGTGGATACTCTGCCGTGAATTGCGCACTGACTTCCTTTTGTAAGGTAGTTTGCACAGTTTTCAGCCTGCTTTCCAAATACTGTTATACCTATAAAATCCGCTGTCTGTTTTCCTTGAGATGTCGCTTCTTGTTTCTTATCTCGTGACATTTCTTTATCTACTGCTAAGGTAAATCTTGCAACAGCCATACCTGTGGACGGTATGAATTTCAGCTCCGGATCTCTGGCTAATCTTCCAATTAATACAACACTATTCATACTTTTCCCTCTTTTTTATTTATTCTTCTTCTACTGTAACCATATGTCTAACTACGTTGTCGCTGATTTTACAGATTCTGTCTATTTCATCAACAGCATCTGAGCCTGCAGTAAAGTCGATAAATACATAATAACCTTCTCTTTTCTTCTCAATTTCATAAGCAAGTCTTCTCTGACCCCACTCATTAACTTTCTCGATTGTTCCCTGTCTGTCAGTTATTATGTTTTTTACTTTTTCAATTTCTGCGTTTCTTACATCTTCTTCTAAATTAGAAAGTAAGATTAAAGCTGCTTCGTATTTTCTCATCTGAGTCACCTCCCTTTGGACTTCGGCTCCTGAATCCCAGGAGCAAGGATAGCTAATACATTATAGCACCATGATTATTCTAATACAAGCATTTTTTTAACAATTTATTTTTTTATTTCATATTCGGCTTCTTCTTCACAATAGCTGCATTTTCCATTTTGAACCTTAATTATTTCAGGAGCAGACTCCTCTTCATTTACAAAATCGTCAATAGCCATCTCAATATGCAGCCTGCATGCATATATTACATTTTCTGTTCCCATATTTTCACCTATATTTCATAGAATTTGCTTGCTCTGTCTCTGTATGTCATTTCTAAGCAAATTCCCGGATTAACCTCAATTGAATTTTCTTTTAATATATTCTCCACTGTCTTGTACGCTAACTGTGGAAAATTATTTTCCTTGCTCAAATGTCCTAAAAGCACAATCTCGTTCCCTTTACTTACGACCTTTGAAATCAGTTCTCCGGCAGTATCATTGGACATATGTCCGTATTCCCCTAAAACTCTTCTCTTTAACGGCCATGGATATGGCCCAATGAGAACCATGTCTTCATCATGGTTTGATTCAATGAGCAAAATATCTGAATCCATTATGCTGTTTATTATCAAATTATTTGTACAGCCTGTATCTGTAACCAAACTTATTTTTTTGTTTTTACAAAATACGTTGTATCCCACAGGATGGGCCGAATCATGTGATATGTCAAAGGGAATTATGGTAAGGTCTCCAATTTCGGCACAGTCGTCGAGGATTTTTATATTTTCAGTCTTTACATCTCCTATGACCGGGCTCATGGCTTCCCATGTTTCTCTGTTTGCATATGTAGGTACATTGAGTCTTCTTGACATAATTCCGGCACCCTGAACATGGTCAATATGCTCATGAGTTATAAATATGGCATCTATTTTTTTTGGATCTTCTCCGATATTTACAATCTCCTGCTGTATTTTCTTGCCGCTTAGTCCTGCATCAATAAGTATTGTTGCATTGTCAGTCTTTATGTACTGGCAGTTTCCGCTGCTTCCGCTGTATAATGAACAAAATTTCAACTTATACTTGTCCTCCCTATGTACCTTTAATCGCAATAAATCAATTAATATTATCACATAATTTCATATTTTACAATTATATTTAGTGATATATTTTTCCCAGTCAGATTGATGACAAGGCATTGCCCTTTCACTTTTTATATTACTCATATAAAGGTATTTTAAATCATATAAATTTATTATATGAACGTTCCACAATAAATTTATTTAGCAGGTTGCATATGATTATAAGAATTAAGTACAAAGCATTGATAATATTTGCCGTGATTTTTGCTGTTGCAGGAATTGCTGCAGTTTTTGTTACGCTCAAACCTCCCACTGTATCTGTTGAGGGTGAAAAGGATTTTATAAAATGGGTTGACTTCAGAGTATCCTATGAGGCCATGGAAAAGGCCTTGAAAGCGGATATAAACAGTATAGATGAGGATGTGAAGCTCAACTGGGTTGAAATACTGGCGTATCTCGGTACCAGGTACGGTGGAGATTTCAAGAGATACAACTCAGAAGACATGGATAACCTCATACGCAAGCTGAAAAGCGGCATGAGTATCGAGGAGCTTACAAAGGATTTAAAGCACTACGGATATTACTATGAAGCGTATTCAGCTGTGCTGGGAAATTTTGTGGGTCCTTATGAAGTTCAGGTGAAGGATGAAATTGATCCTGAAAAAAAGGTATGGGTTAAAAAATACGGATTAAAAGTCTTTTCACCCCTAGCTGCAGGCTACAACTACGGACATTATGATGACTTTGGCAATTCAAGAAGCTACGGTTTTAAAAGAGTCCATCTTGGAAACGACTTGTTAGGTTCTGTGGGCACTCCCATAGTAGCTGTTGAAACGGGGCGTGTTGAGGCATTAGGCTGGAATCAGTACGGTGGATGGAGACTGGGAATTAGGAGCCTTGATAACAAAAGGTATTATTATTATGCCCACCTGCGCAAGGACCGCCCATATGTTAAGACCATAAAAGAGGGAGACATCGTATACGCCGGAGATGTCATCGGATATCTTGGGATGACAGGCTACAGCACGAAAGAAAATTCCAACAACATTGACACTCCTCATCTCCATTTTGGTATTCAGCTGATTTTTGATGAATCCCAAAAAGAAGCTCTGGCTGAAATATGGATTGATGTATATAAAATTGTTAAGCTTTTGCACAGAAACGGGTCTCAAACCGTGTACAATAAGGAAACTAAAGAATTTGAACGGATATATGATATAAGATTTCACAACGCTCCTGAAAGAACGTCAAGTACTCCTTAACATACAAAAATACCGGAAAAATCTCCGGTATTTTTGTGTTTTATTTTAATTTGTAATGCTTCCTAGCTTTTCATTGATTTTCACCATTATGGCTGCTGCCTCTGCTCTTGTCAGATATTCATCCGGACAGAAGCTTCCTGCTCTCTTGCCTGCCATTATGCTATTGGTGTATACGGATTTAACGGCTTTAACACCTTCATCATTCAGCTGCGACAAATCAGAGAATATTGTCCTTATATCAATGTTAGCGTATGCCTTATTCTCACCAAATATATTTTCTATTATATTTGAAGCTTCTATTCTCGTCAGTTTATCCTGAGGCTTAAGCTCGCCCTCGTAGTCCTTCAGAAGGCCTAATGCATTTACATGATTGATGTAGCTCACTGCCCATGAATGTATGTTTCCGGCATCCGAAAATGGCAACACGCCTTCATCAATTGAAACTGTATCGACGCTATCTTCAGCGATCGGGAGTTTATTTCCGTTTTTCTCAATTGCCTTGCTCAGAAAAACCAGAAATTCCTCCTTTGTAGCTATATTGTCCGGATAAAATGATGCTGATTCGCTTATTAAACCATCATTGTAAAGCTTCATAACAACCTTTCTTGACCAATGGAATGCTATATCGTCAAACACATACCTTCCATATTCAATATCTCCGGTCCTTAAAAGCCAGTTCCTCTCAATCCATCCTTCCCTTTTTTCATCCACACAAACTTTGTACCAATAGTAGCCGTTTTTAAGTACGGGTCCATCAGTTATAGTACCCAGCTGATTCACTCCCAGCTCGTGGATATAGCTGCCTGCCGGAACATCCCTTAACTGATATTCATTTCTTACGCCGTCGGTTCTGACATAGTCTCCTTTTTCGTAAAGAACGATATTTCCGCTGTTTGTATACGATGGTGTAGGAACCACCAGCGACCTGCTTGGTTTTCCGGACTGAGGAAGATATGAAATGTCTATATTGTTGATTTTCTGTCCATATTCCTTCTCAGCAATGTTATATATAAGCTGCTGGTAAGTGTATCTTTTGCCGTAGGATGACAGCATGTGCGGATTGTTGCTCTGGGCCCATCCATTGTATGCCCAAAGAGCAAAATACCAGTTTTCCAAAACATCAGGATCCATGTTTCCCACGCATGATACACTCTGATATGAGCTCATGCTCCATTTATTAAGCAATACGTCTGCTCCTGCCTCAATGTTGTATAAAATATCGTATTTAAGCTTTCCTGAATCATATCCGCCCTGTATATTGTTTACCTGCATCAATCCTATGCTGCTGCCGCTTATTTTAGGGCTTCCATCAGAATTAAAATGCTCGTAAACTGATTCCACTCTTGCTATGGACTTCAATATTACTGACGGAATTGCTCTTTTAGCAGCAACCTCATCAATCATATCCTCAACTTCCTCACGGGAAGGGTTGTAACCTGCATACGCAAGTGTGTTAAATGTAAATATAAAAATGAATACTACCGCTATAACTTTGCGGGCTGTATTGCTCATTAATTTCATATTTACAGCCTCCAATTTCAGATTTCGACCATTAAGCGTTAACTTGTACACGATCGATTAAGTTTAATACCTCTTTTTTAGCATTCTCCAAAATATTAATTGCTTCTGCCTTGTTTTCTCCCTTTATTGAAAAATACACTTTTAACTTTGGCTCTGTACCCGATGGTCTGAGCACAAGCCATGAACCGTCTTCAAGCGAAAACTTCAGGACATCTGACTTGGGATAGTCGAGCTTTTCAGTACTGCCATCCGATAAGTTCAAAGCAATTCCCAATTTATAATCATACACATAAGGTATGCTTTTGCCTGCCAGTGAACTGAGCTTATTTTCCCTGAAGCTTTCCATAATTGCCTTCATCTTGTTCATTCCCGCAATTCCGGCAAAGCTCAGTGAAGCAGTTTCTTCAATATAATATCCGTGTTCACTGTAAATATCATCCAGGATATCTAATAGTATTTTCCCTTTTTTCTTATAATATGCAGTCATCTCACAAATGAGCATAGATGCAATTACCGCATCTTTATCTCTCACAAATGTTCCTGCCAGATACCCATAGCTCTCTTCATATCCGAATAAAAAGCTATATTCCCCTGTATCTTCAAATTTCTGCATTAATTCTGCAATATATTTAAAGCCTGTAAGTGTATCAAAGGTTGCTGTGTTATACTTGGTTGCAATGTCCCTGCCTATTTCACTTGTTACAATTGTATTGATAACTGCAGCATTTGCCGGAATTTTTCCCTGCATGCTCATAGATGACAGCACATAGTTCAGAAGCAAGGCACCAGTCTGATTACCGTTTAACGGCACAAATTTATTTTCATGGTCCTTTACCACGAGGCCTACTCTGTCGCAGTCCGGATCGGTTCCTATTATAATATCGGCTTTTAATGCCTCTGCCTTTTTAATTGCTATTTCAAACGAGCTTATCTCCTCGGGATTAGGTGATTTAATCGTTGAAAATTGAGGATCCGGCTCCTCCTGCTCCCTTACTATATGAACATTTTTGTAATTCAATCTGTCCAGAGCTTTTCTTACAAGCTTATTGCCTGTTCCGTGTAACGGAGTATAAACTATATTTATGTCCTTGTCAACATCGCTGTTAAGGCTGAGCTTTGTTACTTCATCAATATAGATTTCATCAACGTCGCTGCCTATTATATGTATCCTTTTGTCTTTATCATCTGTACTTGTCTTTATATCCTTCAAAGCTACCTTGTTTATTTTCTCAATTATTGTATCTGCGTCGGCAACTACCTGCCCCCCAAAGCAGTCATACACTTTATAGCCGTTATATTCCGGAGGATTATGGCTTGCTGTTATAACAACCCCAGCCTTGCATTTAAAATGTCTCACCGTAAATGAAAGCTCCGGCGTAGGTCTTAGACTTTCAAACAGATAAACGCCTATACCGTTTGCGGCAAATACTTCTGCTGCCTTTGACGCAAACTCACTTGACATATTTCTTGAGTCATATGCTATGGCAACGCTTTTTTCATCCTTGTACTTTTCATTCAGGTAGTCCGAAATTCCCTGTGTTGCCTTTGCAACGGTAACAATGTTCATCCGGTTGGAGCCTGCCCCTATTTTTCCTCTCATTCCCCCGGTTCCGAACTCCAGCTCTCTGAAAAATCTGTCTTCAATCTCAGCATCATTTTTTTCAATGCTCCTGAGCTCTTCCTTCAAGGACTCCTCCACATATGGACTGTCCAACCACATTTCATATTTTCCTCTGTACATAAATATCCCCCTTTATAAATTAAGATTATTTAAATACTTTCTGAAGTCATCTTTTAATTCATCTCTTTTAAGCGCAAAATCCACCGTCGCTTCAAGAAATCCTATTTTGCTTCCCACATCATATCTTCTGCCCTCAAATGTATATGCAAATACATCTTCTATGTTACATAGGTCTTTCAGGGCGTCCGTAAGCTGAATCTCTCCTCCCACTCCCCTGCCTGTATTCTCCAGTATTTCAAATATTGTCGGCGTAATTATGTATCTTCCCAGAATGGCTATGTTTGTTGGTGCATTACCCATGGAAGGCTTTTCAACCAAATCTTTTACAGAGTATATGCTGTCGCTTATTTTATCTCCTGAGACTATTCCATATTTGTTAACATTTTCCCACGCTACCGGCTGAACTCCGAGAATTGTAGCTTTATATTCTTCATACATTTCCATCATCTGTTTCAGACAAGGTTTCTTCGAATCAACAATATCATCACCAAGGAGCACGGCAAATGGTTCATCTCCTACAAAGGACTTGGCGCAATAGACAGCATGACCCAACCCCAGAGGATTTTTCTGCCTCACGGTATGAATGTTTATCATTTTTGAAATTTTACGAACTTCTTCAAGAAGCTCTTCTTTATTTGTTTTTTCCAGATTGTCCTCAAGCTCCACAGCCCTGTCAAAATGTTCTTCTATTGAGCCTTTATTTCTTCCTGTAATAATCAGGACATCCTCTATTCCGGAAGCAATAACCTCTTCCACTATGTACTGAATTGTAGGTTTATCTACTATGGGCAGCATTTCCTTTGGTATTGCTTTAGTTGCAGGAAGGAATCTTGTTCCGAGTCCCGCTGCCGGTATTACTGCTTTTTTTATTTTCATATCCTACCTCTGTTTTGCTATTTGTACATATATTCAAAGACTCTGGCAATAATCTGCCAGAATCCGAATATATTGTATATATTATGCTATGTCGCACTGTAGTTCGTCTTAATACTATCTGTTATCAGAGCATCTTTCAATGCATCCATTTGTTCAAGAGATTGACCTGTTCCCTTTGCGACACATGAAATTGCCTCATCAGCTATGGTTACATCAAGACCTGTTCTTTTAGCAATCAACTTGTCTAAACCATGAATCAGGCACCCTCCTCCGGTCATTACAATTCCCTTTTCACTTATATCTGCTGCAAGTTCCGGCGGTGTTTTTTCAAGTACTGAATGAACGGCGTCCGCTATGGATGTAATGGTTTCTTCCAGTGCCTCAAGCATATCGGATGATGATATAGTAAGGTTCACAGGCAGCCCCGTAACAAGGTTCCTTCCCCTTACTTCTATGAACTTTTCTTCCTCTTCAGGAAAAGCCGTTCCTATATTTATTTTAATCTCTTCCGCACTTCGGAGACCTATCATTACATTGTACTTCTTTCTTACATATCTCACAATAGCATCGTCACACTTGTCGCCTGCCACCTTTATAGACCTGCTAACAACGATTCCGCCCAGAGATATAACTGCAATGTCTGTAGTTCCTCCACCCATATCTATAATCATATGGCCGGAAGGCTTTGTTATATCAAGGCCTGCCCCAATAGCAGCAGCAACCGGTTCTTCTATCAGATATGTTTTCTTTGCTCCTGCATTCAGACTCGCTTCAAGCACTGCCCTTTTTTCTACTTCTGTCACTCCGCTGGGAACGCATATGATTACTCTTGGCTTGATTATTGAATTCCCAACAGCCTTTTTTATAAAATATTTAAGCATTTTTTCTGTTATGTCAAAGTCTGATATAACACCGTCTCTCAAAGGTCTTATGGCGACAATATTTCCGGGTGTACGTCCAAGCATCTTTCTTGCCTCTTCACCGACCTCGAGTATCTTATTAGTATTTATATCAATTGCAACAACAGAAGGTTCATTAATAACTATTCCCTTGCCCTTTATATATACCAGAACACTGGCGGTACCAAGGTCAATTCCGATGTCCATTCTGAAACCCATTTTATCCTCCGTAATTCTCATGTATTATTTTGCTAATTTACTAACCCAATTATACAAGCACATATCAATAATGATAGAAATTATAACATATAATTAATATCATTTCAATTTTTTTGTTTTTTAAAGCTGCAATCTTAATATTATATCACATAGGAATGCTGCAAATATACAAAAAGTCATTCTGAAAAATTTGATTTTTAGAATGACTATATTTTATGCTTACCAAAATCATCAGTACTACAATAGCTTTACGTCATTGCAATTATTTCTTAAGAAGCTTTTCAATTTTTTGAACAGGATCCAGCAATTCACTCAACGATCCGTCATAATTCAATGTGTCAATTATATTAGCAATGTATTTTGACATATCAACCTCTGCATACCAAGGTTTTTGCAATAACTCAGGCTTTCTGTAAATCATGTTTGTAGTGAATATCTTTGCTATTGTGCCATCTGCATATGCTTTATCAAATTTTTCAAATCCCTCTGTAAACAGACCAAAAGATGAAAATACATATACATTTCTGGCCTTTCTTTCCTTAAGCTTTCTGGCAACATCTATCATTGAATCGCCTGAAGCAATCATATCATCAACTACGATTACATCTTTTCCTTCAACATTGTCCCCCAGGAATTCATGGCTTACCACAGGATTTTTCCCGTTTACTATAACGGAATAGTCTCTTCTTTTATAGAACATTCCCAAATCCAGCTCCATCACGGAAGAATAATAGATACATCTTGACATTCCGCCTTCATCAGGTGAAATAATCATCATCTTTTCTCTGTCTATTTCAGCATCCGGAACCGCTCTTACAAATGCCTTTATCATCTGATAATGAGGGTGAAAGTCTTCAAATCCATGCAGAGGAATTGCATTCTGANNCGTGTATGTCAAATGATATAATATTTTCAACTCCCATGGATGTGAGCTCCTGAAGGGCCAGTGCACAATCAAGAGATTCTCTTGTGGATCTCTTATGCTGTCTTCCCTCATAAAGCATGGGCATTATAACTGTAATTCTTTTTTCCTTGCCATTCATTGCGGCAATTATTCTCTTTAAATCCTGATAATGATCATCCGGACTCATTGGCACATCCATACCATACATCTTAAATGTCACGCCATAGTTGAATACGTCCGATATTATAAATACATCATGCCCTCTGACACTTTCGTTAAGAACACCTTTTGCCTCGCCTGATCCAAATCTTGGACAAACAGCATCAAGCAGATATGTTCTCACGGGAGCCGAATCTTCCGAATATATGACTCCATCTTTATCCTGTCTCCATTCTTTCAGATAATAGTCAATTTTAGCCGCAATTTCTTCACAGCCCTTCATGGCTATTATGGACAATTCACCAAATGGTTTAGGCTCATTGTACGTATAATCATTTATGTTCATTTCTTCCTCCTGTAACCAACAGCTATCTTTCATTTTTCCTCTTAATTTTATCAAATATTTATTAATTGTCAAAACAAAGTGCTCAGAATTATATTAAGTTATCTTAACATTCTAAAAAAACATGGAGCCTTTCAGCTCCATGTTTTTACTTACATATATATTTTAGCTATTTGTACAGATAAGTCTTCGTATGTGAATGGCTTCTGTATTATAGTTTCTCCTCTTCGCTCAAGTTCCTCGTAATCAGACTGCTTTGCAAAACCNNGCATAAAGCTGTTTACCGGTCATTGCCGGCATGGATAAATCTATAACCGAAAAAGCAATCTTTCTGCTGTGTTTTCTGTAATATTCTAAAGCCTCCAAAGGTTTTATGAATTTAATGACATCATATCCGAGGTCCTCAAGGATTTCTGCCTCCACATCCAGAACGTCAGCATCATCATCCACCAGCATAATTAAATTGCTTTTAATATCAATTTTGGTCTCTGCTTCAGGTTTCTGCTTTTTATTATGCACCGGCAGGAATATCTCAAAACGCGTTCCGCTCCCAAGCTTACTCTTGATATTTATGAACCCTGAATGAGACTTTACAGTCCCGAAAACAACCGAAAGGCCCAGTCCGGTGCCCTTTGACTTGCTCTTTGTAGTATAATAAGGTTCAAATATCCTCATCACAACATCTTCTTTTATGCCGACTCCGTTATCCTCGACATATATGGTAATATACTGGCCGGGTCTCAGTATTTCTCCGTGGCTCAGCACCATATCCGAAAAAACTACAGTATCATAAGTTCCCGCATCAATTTTACCAAATGAATCTTCCACTGCATCCCTTGAATTCAATATCATATTGACTATTAAATTCTCTATCTGCGCCTCATCACCTAAAATCGTTTTCGATGATGCACCATATCGATAGCTAATTTCAATTTTTTTGCTTATTATGGATTCAACCATGGTAAAAGTATTATCCATAACGCTTTTCAAGTTAATTGGTTTGTTGTTGCTGCTTTCCTTTTTTGAAAACATCATTATTTTCTTAGTCAAGCTTGCTGTGCTTTGAGAAATATGAATTATTCTCTCGGCATATTCTTTTATTTTTGTCAAATCATCGGTGCGCTGTATCATTGTTGCATTGCCTATTATACTCATTAGCTGATTGTTAAAGTCATGAGCAATGCCTCCTGCCAGTTGTCCCAATGCTGCCATCTTTTCACTTTGTCGTCTTGCAGTTTCATGCAGTTCCTGTACATCCTGTACATAGTCATCCCTTATGTCTCTCTCATCTTCTCTCATCATTAGTTTTCTCTCTTCGCTTTTAATCATTTGTTCCCCTTTACCTTCGCTAAAATTATTCAACTAAGTAAATATACAATTAAAAAAAGAAAAACTTTGTAGAAAAATGTAAAATACTAAAAAAATATTCTGAAAAATGGGGTTAGGGATAAAAAAAGCAACATCCAACGTCGCTAAGATCGTCAGATGTTGTTTATAATGGTGATCCATCGGCGATTCGAACGCCGGACACCTTGATTAAAAGTCAAGTGCTCTGCCTGCTGAGCTAATGGATCGTATGTTTTTTGATGACCCATCAGGGGTTCGAACCCAGGACACCCTGATTAAGAGTCANNTTTGAACTTTTATATAATACAATGTATGTCTGAATTTGTCAATAATAATTTCTGTTTTTTTGTCGTTATTTCACACACATCTTACTCAAAGGTGCACAATGTAATAAATACCAAATTATATCATGTCATTTATCACGTTTTATATACATTTAATGATGTTGACTTCTATTTTTTATAATGTTAAAATTAAGAAAAAAACGAGGTGAAATTATGTCTATTAATATGGTTGCGGCTCATGCAAAATGGCCCGAAGAAAATGATGCAATATTTGGTCTTGCTGCTAAAGCAAAAGATGCCATAGACAAATATGGAAAAGAAAATGTTATTGATTCAACTTTGGGCGCATTGGTTGATGATGACGGAAATCTTATTTGCTTAGATACAGTATATAATGAATTAAAATCCCTGCCTAATGCTGCTATTGCAGCATATGCACAAGTTGCGGGACAAGCTGATTTTCTCGAGGCTGTTCAGGATGCATGCTTCAAAGAATACAAACCAAAGGCTTACATAAAGGCTGTTGCAACTCCGGGTGGAACAGGAGCTGTAAGACATGCCATTTGGAATTATACAAATCCGGGAGACTCAATACTGGTATGTGATTGGTTTTGGGCACCATATGTAACAATTTCTGAGGAATTCGGAAGAAAAGTTACAAATTATGAATTTTTCAATGAGAGCGGCGAATTTAACATTGATTCATACAAAGAAAAGTTTGAAGACCTTGTTAGAAAGCAGAAAAGAATAGTTTCCGTACTGAACACTCCGGCAAACAACCCTACAGGATACAGCCTGTCGGATGAAGAGTGGGATAAGGTTCTGGACATNNTAAGAAAGCGCAGAGGATCCTGAAAACAGGATAATACTCATGGTGGACGTAGCATACATAGACTATGCCGGAGTAGGTTCTGAGAGAAGAAAATTCTTTGCAAAATTCTCCGATCTTCCTGAAAATATATTTCTTATCATAGGTTACAGTATGTCTAAGGGCTACACAATGTACGGAATGAGATCAGGAGCAGCCATCGGTATTTCATCCAAAGAAGAAATAGTCAATGAATTTTACTACACTTGCATGCATGCAAACAGGGCAAATTGGTCTAATGGAACAAGAGGTGCAATGTCAGTTATGACTAATATAGCAAAAGATCCCGCAAAGAAACAGGCGTACGAGGACGAGGTCAACAAATACAAGGTAATGCTTAGAAATCGTGCAAATGCTTTTGTTGAAGGCGCAAAAGAATGCGGTCTTGAAATACTTCCTTACAGAGACGGTTTCTTCGTAAGCATTCCTTGCGAGAATTCAAAAAAAGCCTCAGATGAATTAATCAAGGAAAATATATTTGTGGTTTCGTTGAAAAAAGGTCTGAGATTTGCCGTTTGCGCTGTGGCCGAAGATAAGTGCCGAATGGCTCCGGCTAAAATAAAGGCTGTACTGGATAGCTTAAAATAATCCTGATAATGAAAAACACCGGTCTCCCGGTGTTTTTTTATTCCAATATTATATTGTTAAGAAGCTTATCGGATTTTGTCTTCCACTTTCCGGACAGATAATATGGTCCCGTAATTAGCAGCCAGAATAACCATCCTATTGCATAGCTTAAGAATATATACTCCTTGCCGAAGTTAGCCGCTATGTAATAAGCAGCAGGAACCCTTCCAAGCCACAATGAGACTATGGCTCCTATCATTGGCACCACCGACTCACCCGCACCGCGTATAACTGAGTTCAACGTAAATACAATAGCTAAAAGAGCAATAGTAGGCATTACACTATTTAAATACATCATTCCCGCTTCAATTACGGCAGGATCTGAGTTAAACATACCGAGAAGAAACGGGCCGAATGGAATAATCACAAGACATGCTATACATACCGCAACAGATAAGACCATGGCCGTAACAGCACCCTTATGAACTCTGTCCATACGCTTAGCTCCTATGTTTTGACCGGTAAATGTAGTAACCGCATTGCTGAAGCTTTGTATTGGCATAAAAGCAAATGTATCAATCTTATTTGCCGCATTATAGCCTGCAATAAAATCAGAGCCGTAGCTGTTTACAAGGGACTGAAGACTCATGATTCCTACAGCAAACAATGTTTGCTGTACACCTGTAGGCAGTCCAAGTTTAATTATTCTTTTGAATATGTCCTTATCAAAATGAAACTTAAATATTGAGAAATTTAGAACTTCATATTTTTTTCGCATATATGCAATTCCAAACAGCCATGAAGCTGATTGCGCTATTATAGTTGCAATGGCAACCCCTGCTACATCCCAATGGAAAACTATTACAAATAATAAGTCAAGAATAACATTTATTACTGTTGCAATAGCCAAAAATAAAAGAGAGGACTTGCTGTCGCCAAAACNNAGCCTATCATTCCGCCGAATATGATCATCATATATATTTTTGCCATTGATAAAGCTTCCGCAGGTGTGTTAATCAATATCAATATGGGCTCAGACAGAAATATTCCTATTACAGAAATAGGTATAGCCCCTAAAATCATGGCCGTATAAATTGTCTGGGCGGTTTTTCGGACACTGTCCATATCTCCTGCGCCTATATACTGAGAAATAAGAATGGTTGCACCTATTCCAAGGCCTATAAACATAGCAGCCATCATAAAAATAATCGGGAAACCTGTTCCGACTGCTGCCAAAGCTAATTTACCAACATAATTACCCACTACAATACTGTCAACCATATTGTAAAATTGCTGAAGAACATTTCCTATAAGCATTGGAAATGCAAAAGTAAGTATAATCTTAAGAGGATTTCCCTCTGTCATGGTTGTTATAGCAACGCTATTTTTTTTATCCTTTAATTCCAACAAATCGCCTCCTTGTTAACTAATATAGTATATCACCAATTATAAAAAAAACGGGGTCAGAACATACAAAAAACAGAATGCCGCAACATCCTGTTTAAATGGAAACTATAGGGCTCGAACNNTTTCCTGTATCAGTGAAAATAATGTTACCATATAATTACGAACCTGTCAATAATTTTTTAACAAGCAATTTTGTTACCACTACGGTATATCAAGTAAAATTTTTTTCACATGATTGTAGTGTCTATTTGTGCATGATATAATGTATTTATTAATAAACCGGAGGTTGCCATGATTAAAATTGTTGCAAAGGGTTTTTTTTATGAAGACAAGGTGGACGAGGCAATTAAGCTTTACGAAGAGCTTGTAATTAAATCACAAAAAGAAGATGGATGTATTTCATACAACTTGTTTAGAGATATTGATGATAAAACAGTTTTAACAATGATCGAGGAATGGGAAAGCCGCGAGGCCCACAACATCCACAAGGACACAGAACATTTCACAAGGATAGTGCCACTTGTAAGCAATCTTAGAAAAAACAGTGAATTAAACATATACGAACTGATTTTATAACTTTAATAGTTCATCAAAATAATACCGCCAATTTCATTATATAAAATTGGCGGTATTTTTACTTAATTTTAAACTTCTCAAATAAATTCCTTATGCTAGGAATCATCAATATGGCGACTGTAGCCACGGCTTCAGGCAGCATGTATGTCATGTTATAGAAGAATGACCATGTCACAGCATTAAAGCCTTCGGCAGCATACATTCCCCAGAATATAATCCCTGAAATAACCACAACTGCATATCTTCCCAGCACACCTGCCAGATATCCCAAAATCATGCCATGCTTGTTTTCTCTTAACAGACCGCCAACTCCTATGGCGCCAAATGCAAGCGGATAATCCATAAATATCTGAATCGGATGAACAACGTATGGATTAATTACCAAGTCCAAAAGGCCGTAAGCCATTCCCGCAAGAATTCCCTGCCTTGGTCCAAACAAGTAGCTTACCAAAAATATTGCAAACATACTGAACGCAGTTACTGAACCTCCCTGCGGCATTCTGTACAATGTTATGTGGTTTAAAACAAATGCAACCGCAAGCAGTATTGATGTTTTAACCAATATTGAAATATCATTTTTCTTCTCATTGGTCCTCATTACCGATACCAGCAATAAAAATATAACTGCCACGGTTGTAATCTGCCCCACGGCAGATTCAAAAAAAGATNNACCGGATCAAGTTATAAGGGTAAATTCTCAGCACTTAAGCTCCCCTAGCGAATTAATTATTAAGATAGCACCATTATAGCACATAAACTATAAATTTCAACCCATAAATATATTTTTTATTATATATCATTGTACGATATAAAAGTCACTATTGGTCGATACTTGAATAATATAAATATAGCATTGATATACAATATTTATAGAAAGGAATGAAAACTTTGCATATGCAATATAACGATAATTATATACCAATGGTTCCATACATGCCGGAGGACCCGATGCCGGGATACGGTTATGTCCCATATCAAATTAACCCGATGTATTTCAATAATATAAGCGACGCGTTTTTTCATGGAACGATTTTCCCTGAATTGACTACTCCCTATTCAAACTCTGCTCAAAGGAGGCTTCCGTCATGATTAGGAATGAATACAATTCTCTCAACGAAGAACAGCATATGCTGTTAGATATTCAAAAATTAGAATTTGCTCTTTACGACCTGGCTCTTTACCTTGACACCCATCCAAATGACCCAATAGCTCTGTATAAGCACCAGGTATTGGCGGATCAGCACATGCAGGTTCAACGTGCATATGAATCAAAATACGGAATAATGTCTGTAATGTCCCGTGAAACAGGTGATACCTGGAGATATATCAACGCCCCATGGCCATGGGAAAGATAGAATATAAGAAAGGAATGATTGCAATATGTTTATATATGAAAAAAAATTACAGTACCCTGTAAGAGTTTCTAACAAAGATGTAAGAATGGCCAAGGCAGTATTAAACCAATACGGCGGGGCTGACGGTGAGGCAAGCGCAAGCATGAACTATCTGACCCAGAGATTCAGTATGCCCCTTAATGAAACAAAGGGGCTGCTTACAGATATAGGAACTGAGGAATTAGGTCACATGGAGATGGTTGCGACATTGTTTAAAAAGCTGATAAAAGGTGCAACAAGGGATGAATTGGTCGCTGCCGGTATGGGCGGCTACTACGCAAATCATGACGAATGCCCTTTCCTGCTTGATTCAGACGGTGTTCCATGGAGCGCAAAGTATACTCAGGCGAAAGGAGATCCTATAGCAGATTTATACAACGATATGGCTGCCGAACAAAAAGCACGAGCCACATACGAGGGGCTTATGGCCTTAACCGATGACCCTCTTGTTAAAGACACATTGAGATGGCTTCGCGAAAGAGAGGTTGTGCATTTCCAGAGATTCGGAGAAGGTCTGAGACTCATTGAGGAATATACCTCAAGCAAAAAGTTTTTCTAAATGCTGATTATATAACACCTGCGTCTGATTTCAGCATGCAGGTGTTGTTTTTTTATATATATTTGCGGTAATAATAGTATATACTTCTTTCAGATCAGTTATAACATCACGTAGATACCTCAGAAATTTTACTAAAAAACAATTATCAAAAATGATATAATATTGTTAAATCAGTTAAAAACCGCAACAGAACTAACAGGACTTTTAATATAAATTTTAATACAATGTTTTTAAAATGAAGGAGGTAACAAATGAATGTTTTAGCACAGCTTAATGAAGCCATGGATTATATAGAAAAAAACTTAATGAATAATGTTGATCTAAATCATGCTTACCGCATAGCAGGATGCTCTGAATACCACTTTCGCAGAATGTTCTCTTTTCTTGCCGGAATACCTCTGGGCGAATATATCCGCCGGCGCAGATTATCTGTTGCAGGCATGCTTTTACAGTCAGAAAAGCTAAAAATAATTGACATAGCCTTTGAACTTGGTTATGAATCCCCGGAAGCTTTCAGCAAGGCCTTTCAGGCTATGCACGGAATCACACCCTCACAGGCCAGAAGAGAAAATGTCGTGCTAAAGTCCTTTCAACCTCTTACATTCCAATTGACTATACGAGGAGGAATAGAAATGAATTATAGAATTGTTGAAAAAAGCAACTTTAATATTGTTGGATTTAAAGAACGTATTACACTGCAGTTTGAAGGAGTTAATCCGCAAATGAAAACACTGGCTGAGAAGCTAACCCCCGAGGTAATATCAGAGCTGAAGTCTCTCTGCAACACAGAGCCTGCAGGCATTCTGAGCGTCTCGGCAAATTTTTCCGAGCGTACTACCGAGGGNNCGATATGCTTCATGTGGATCCCTCAGTCTGGGCGGTATTTGAAGTGATGGGTTCGTTTCCAACGGCCTTACAAGATACATGGGCAAGAATTTATGCTGAATGGCTTCCTGCATCGGGATACCAGTTGACCGGAGGTCCTGAAATTCTTTGGAACGAAAGCCCTGATACAACAAAAATAGATTATAAAAGTGAAATCTGGATACCTGTCAGCAAGAAAGCCATCTAAGAATAATAATAAAAATGCCTATATCTCATAGGCATTTTTATTATTACGCTTTTATTGATGCTTTCTTTAAAAATCTGTTTATTGCATAAATTAATGAAGGAATAAATATCAACTGTATTATTATTCCCGGCAGCCCAGTTACTACAGCACCTGTTACAAACATTACAGGATTCATCTTAACTCCGAAAAGCTGAACCATTGCTGCGACCGTCAATCCTGCAGCAATTCTTCCCACAACCATTGAAATAATCAAAGCAGGTATTGTAGGCAGATTAAACTTTCTTGTGGCGAGAGACGCGGTAAATCCGTAGAAACCAAGCTCAAATGCCATTATTACTGCCATGGGGAACATTACGGGCATACCTGTCAGAATACCGCTTGCCAACGGAGTAATAATACCCAGAGGCAGAGCTAACTGAGGCGGAAGCAAAAATCCGCCTATTAATGCAGGTATATGCATGGGCAGTGCAATCGGGCCTGTCATGCCAAACATATGGAAGACCATGGGAAGCAATATTCCTGATGCTAAAAGCAGACCGCTTATTACAATTTCTTTTGTTTCAATTTTTTTGTTCATGTTTCCTCCTGATTTGCAGAAAAAAATAACCACAAAAGTTTCATACCTATTAAAACCTTCATGGTTATTTTTCTTCTATTATTCTTTTAATTGTTTCTGTAAGTTCATTAAATATAGTTTTGAATTGAAGACTTTCGAGCCCTATTACCTCAATATTGCACTTACTTACGGGGAGCAAAAGCTTCTTTGCAGGACTTCCGGCTATTGCCTCGGACATTTTAGGGCTTATTTCTCCCATCATTGAGTTTGCTGCAATAATTGCCAGCGGCCCTATTATTATATCAACTTTTTGGCACATCCAGGAAATTGCATTTTCTCCGGTTGCTCCTTCATGGGCTCCGGATTTCAGCATATTGGCAGTTGCCTGAGAATTCGTTCCCAGAGCAATGATTTCAATATCATTGCTGTTCAAAGACTTCAGTCTTTCTACCGCCTGGCTTCCTATTCCACCGCCCATTCCATCTATAACGGCTATTTTCAATTTAATTAACCCTCTTTATCTTTTCCAAAAAATCAGAAATACCATTTAAAAGCTCATTTATATCATCTGTTTTCAATGATATTGTTTCAACAGGACACATTCCCGTGCGGTCCCTGTTTTCTATAAACTGAGTACGTTCATCGTACTCATATTCAATGTTTGATTTCTTTAATACATTAAGTGCATTATCAGATATAAGATTTGTTTTTAATGCCTTAATTCCTGCATGTGAACAAATCATGGNNTATACCTTTGTCAGTGCTTCTGAAAACAATTTTTCCGTCTTTAACTATTGCCAATGCAAGGTTTTCTTCTTTCAGAAGCTCCACTGCCTTTTCTATGTCTCTCATCAATCGGCTCCTTTGCTATAGCTTATGATTGTCATCATCAGTATCGCACTACTTATTCAATGATGATATTGATTATGTCAAGCATTATTCGTTAAATTATATTATAAACACACATAAAAGTAAAGATGCAATATTTCTGCTCTTTCAAAGTATTATCGCAGCAATACACTACTACAATTAAAAAAGCAAGCCAAATGGCAATCCATATGACTTGCTTAGACAGTAGTACCTGCAGAATCAGAATGTAGCGGCAGCTTTAAAATCAGTTATATCTTTAAGTGTAAATTGACTTGCAAGGTCGCTGAGCATCTTCGNNGATGCCGACTGGATCTCTCCAATGCCAATAGCAATCTCTCTGGCATCCATAAGTACAGTATTCAGTGTATGTGCCATTTCATCGGATATGTCCTTGCCTGCATCCACAGACTTCACTGAAACATCAATCAGTTCAGCAGTATTTTTTGCAGCAAGCGCACTCTTTGCCGCCAGATTTCTCACCTCGTCAGCCACTACGGCAAAGCCCTTTCCTGCTGCACCGGCTCTGGCTGCTTCAACTGCGGCATTCAGCGCCAGAATATTTGTTTGAAATGCGATATCTTCAATAGTTTTATTTATTTTTATGATTTCTTCCGAGTTGTTTCGGATATCATCCATCGCGTCTAACAAAAGATGCATCTGGCGTTCACTTTCATCAAGGCTTGTGCCCATTTTTTGTGCCTTCCCATTAAAAACACTTGCATTTTCAGTTGTGTAATCTATTTTTGATACGATTCCTTCCACGGCAAGAAACAGGTTTTCTATAGCGGCACTTTGTTCTACGGCCCCTTCAGACAAAAGCTGTGAACTTGACGCAACATGGTCGGCACCTGCCGAAACCTGTTCAGACATCTGATTCAGCTGACCACGAGTGTCCGAAATTTTTGTTGAGAACTTTTCAATAGAAAGTCCTATGCTTGGGAAATCGCCAATATACTGTTGAACCGGAATGTCAAAATTGCCTTGCTCCATTTGTTCCATTGACTGACCTATGCGGGAAACATAGTCGGAAAGCGTGTTAATGGATGTTCGCATACTATCAGCAAGCATTCCCAGCTCATTTTTAGAAGTGTACTCTATGTCATTATGTAAATCACCCTGCGAAAGATACTCCATTCCCTCTTCCAGGATTTTCACAGGCGTCAGCATCTTTCTTCTTATAATTCTTAGAATAAAAACAATGGAAATTAGGTTAATTACTAAGGTAACTACACTTACAACCTTAAGCTTGATTATGCCCTGAGCTGAATATCTTTCAGCTTGTGAAACTGCTGCATTGCTTTTAGTAAAAAGCTCCTCGCTGTTTTCCAGTAATTTCGCATAGGAAGCCGAACCTCCGCTCATAAGAGGAAGCACCTGTTCCTTCCAGTAAGAACGAATCTGCTCCATCTGTGATACCAGCTCTTTATCTCTCGGAACCGGAAGACCGAGTTCTTTACTGCCAAAAATGATGCCATCCATTGACTTTTCCACCTTGGATATCTGCTCCTCCACAGGCTGATCAAGCAGATAAAGCTTTATGACCCTCTGTGTCGCTCCCCTGACAACTCCGCAGTAATTCACAATCGTGCCGTTGCTTTGATTTTGATCAAGAAACGAAAACATCAAGCCTGTGCTTAAAACGCTCAATAGAGCCAGACAGGCCATCGTACTATAAATAATTCTTTTAATGCTCATGTTATCTCCTTAGGTCTACGTTATGTAATGTATTGCGTTCGTTAAAACAAATTAAAATCAATTAGAACAAAAATACAATACGCTTGATATTTACCGATGATACTTTATACCCCAAAGTAAATCTTCTTACACAAATATTTTGAATAAAAAAAATAAAAACTTTATATAGACGGTCCTGTAGAAGTCTGAGCGTAAGACAGGCACTTTCATTTTAAAAATATTGACTTAATGTCATACAAAAGCTGCTCAGATTTTATATTTATAAACAACTCTTCAACCGCAGCAATACTTGCGACGCCGCAAAGGAAAAAAGATGTAACTGTTATTCCTAAACCATGGTAAAATAAAGGGAATGCAAACAACAGTGCTCCGGTAGCTTTATTCATATATGTATGCAAAAAAGCAAGTGAACGGTGTTTTATAAAGCCTATTAACAATGATGATGCTTTAACTGTTGATATTCCAATTAACCATAACTTAACCCAAAACTCAACCTCTATAATAGGAATCATTATAAACAGCATAACAGCTATAAAAATAAAATCTGCTGCGCTATCGAGAACAGCTCCCGTCTTACTTGCACTATCTGTCTTTCTGGCTGCATATCCGTCCAAAATATCAGTTGCTCCGCATATAAGATAAAATATGAAAAATACGGAGGATAGCGGCTCAATAAATAAAAGCATGATCGAAACAATAATACGGGTTGCCGTAAGTATAATAGGTATATATTTTATTTATAATCACCTCTACGTCTCCTACTTGAAGTAAATCCTATTTTTTAATGCTACTCATATTTATGTATGATAATTATATCGTATTATTTTTCATTTTGTCCATATTCTATGTAAAAAATAAATTCAATAGACGTAAAAAAAGTTAATGAGGTTTATAGATGTCCCTCACCCAGTTAATAATGCCTTATCCGTAAATATTTTTAATTCCATATTGACTTTATTATTAACCTATGTTATTGTTAACATATGTTAGAAAGGAGTTGTTTGATATGTCAATAAATTATGCAATTTTAGGAATGTTAAGTTTTAAGCCGTTAACAGGATATGACCTGAAAAAAATCATGCAGGATTCGTCATTCATGTATTGGTCCGGAAATAACAATCAAATATACAAAGTATTGCTTGAATTAGAGAAGGGAAGCCTTGTAAAAAGTGAAGTTTATCACCAAAGTGGTTCTCCCTCAAAAAAAATATATACGATTACAGATATGGGATTAGCCGAACTGAAAAAATGGACGCAATCCATGCCAGAAGCATTTGAAATTAAAAATTCATTCCTTATTCAGCTTGCATGGTCAGATCTGTTAAGCAGCGAAGAATTCGAGCACCTTTTAAACCAATACGAACAAGAGATAGAAGGACGACTTTTTATTGAAAAGAAAAAAGCCGAGATCAGCTTTTTTAAGCACGGCAGAACTTCCCGGGAAAATGCACTATGGAAGCTAATAAACGAAAACATCCTTATATCGTATCAGTCTGAATTGGAATGGGTCCGCAAGGTAAAAGAAACTTTGGCCAACGATACTGACAAAGTCCATAAAAATTCAGCTGATGCATCATCAATTTCAGCAAAGGAGAATGAAAAAATGACATACCAGATAGTTGAAAAGAATAATCAGAAATATATATTGCTAAGTTCGACCGGAAAACCCATTCAAACTGAGCAGGACGCCATGGAATTGCTTACCGTTTGCTTTGAAAACAGAATTCATCTTCANNAGTCTATTAATTCAGGGTGAGAGGCTGTCAGATGATTTCCTCAACTTGAAAACTGGCATAGCCGGATCTGTACTGCAGAAATTTACAATGTACAGCATTAAAGCCGCAGCAATACTTGATGAAGAAAGGACAAAAGGAAGATTCAAGGAATTTTTAATCGAGAGCAATAAAGGTAATGTCTTCAGAAGCTTCGGCAATTCAGATGATGCCGAGAACTGGCTGCTTACAAATAATAAGCTATAAAATGGGTGTGGACTATTTATATTATTGCACGGCATCGTATGATTTCAGCCATATGGGCCGGTCATCCTCTGATAGTACTATCGGAAGAATAGAAAACCGATTCCAACATCACTTAACATTGGAATCGGTTTTAGAATTATTGTGCCTTTAGTACAAAAAAGATAACTATAGGAATATACTCAGTAATTACGTAAATCCTTTTTTAGATATATCATATCAACAAGCTGCTTTCCGCATTCTATTATAGGATGATCATAGTTTTCCACAAAAAAATTTTTTATCCTGTGTGACTCAGTAAAGCCACATTTTTTATAAAAAGGAACTGTAAGAGGGCTATCTCCTGTTCCGACAATTATAGTGTCAAATTCTGAACTGTAATAACTGCAAATATACTCAATCATTTGCTTTCCATATCCCTGTCCTTGGTACTTGGGATATGTAGCAATATTTTTGATTTCACACACCTTGCTTCCTTCGTCCGTAACAACACAAATAACTTTTAGGGAATCATCAAAAAGGGCAAACACCTCTCCGCGACCTAAATATCTGTCTATCATGCTTTCCTGCTCATCAGCCAACAGCAGCAAATCAATATATTGCTTTTTGTTTACTGTTATCTTCTTAATTACCATGCTGTCAATATTCCTTCCTATATAATACTTGTCTTAGTATAGCATAAAAAAAGGATGTAAAAAACTCTTTCAACGATAATTAAGGAATTTCTTTTTCCAATCCCGCTACAGCGTCCACAGGAATGGAAATGACAACAGCCTGAGCATCGCTGTGAAGGCCGTACTTTTCTCCAATGGATTTCATGATTGCAATCTTTTTCTCCCGTTCAATCAACATAAAAATAATCTCCTTTTCAGCTTGAATACTGATACCCCACCTTTTCAAGGGTTCTTCCGATCCAAGACGCCGCGCATGGAGCACCGTCCCTCCAGCTGCTCCCTCTTTCCTGGCCTCTTCCATGACTTCTTCGCTATATCCTTGATTAATTGTTATCATCAAGAAACTGTGAGTAAATTCACTTGTCATTCTGTTTTCGCTCCTTTCCAAATGTTCAATAATTTTTTGCTGAACCTCTTCATTTAAAAGTTTCATGATAATCGTATTAACTCCCGATATCGGAAACGTAAAAGCAATTCCTTTGCCGCAATCATTAAAGTTCAACTCTTTCTCAAATGCATCGAACAAATCCGCTACCTGATTTTTTAATACCATGCATAACAAAACAGCTTTATTTGTTGCTCCAAGCCCCAAGTATTCCATCAACTCATTGGATGCAGTTCCTTCACCCTTGAAAAGATATTGAACAGGATTTCTACATCTTTCCAGTATGGCAGCCGCCTTTTGCGCATCCTTATATTCAGTAATCAGCAGCATCATTCTTAGCTCAGGTCTTTCCTTCATGCTATTCATATTGCACATCCTCCTCTAAGTCCAAAATTTCATCCGCTTCCTCCGCAGGCAGACTGCCGGTAAGTCCACTCTTCCTGGATTTCAGCTTATACACTATCCCCATTATCTGAATGGCAATTAACGGTGTCATGGCTACCAAAGCAACGACTCCAAACGCATCTGTCATAATATTGCCGCCTGATGCTTCACTGACTCCTATACAAAGCGGCAGTAAAAAGGTACTGGTCATCGGGCCACTGGCAACCCCTCCCGAATCAAAAGCAATACCTACGAATATTTTCGGAACCATGCGCGAGAGTGCAAGCGCAATAACATATCCCGGTATAATAATCCAATAAATACTTATTCCTGTTATGGAGCGCAGCATAGAAAGTCCAACGCTGGCCGCTACTCCGACGGAAAGACAAATGTTCATGGAGGATGCTGATATGGAACCGTTTGTTACACCCTCGACCTGACTGTTCAAAACCTGAATTGCCGGCTCAGCCTTTACGATGTAATAACCGATTAGCATACCTATCGGGATCAGCATCCACTTAAAGCTGCTTGCCGCAAGCTCTCCTCCCAGCAGACTGCCGACAGGTGCAAATCCAACATTGACGCCGGTCAGAAAAAGAACAAGACCAATGTATGTATATACAAACCCCACGGCAATGCGAATGCGCTGTTTACGCCGATAACGACGGCTGAACAGTTGAAATATGAGAAATATTGCAACAATCGGCAGTATGGAGACAAGTACCTCCTTGGCAAAGTGAGGCAAAGAACTCATAAACTCACGGACTACGTCCTGAGTCGTCACAACAGAAGCAATTACAGTCGACGTGTAAGAAGCACCTTGCGGATTATAAAAAATGCCGAGCAGCATAACCGCCAAAATAGGACCGATGCTGGCAAGTCCCACCAATCCAAAGCTGTCGTCACTTGCATCCTTGTCGCTTCTGATTGATGCAAGTCCAACGCCCATCATCATAATAAACGGAACTGTGATTGGTCCTGTCGTAACACCACCGGAATCAAAAGCAACTGATAAAAAACTGTCCGGAGTAAAAAATGAGATAAGAATAACAACCCCATAAAAAACCATCAGCATAACAGATAAGTTGATTTTGAAAAAAATTCGCAATATTGCAGCTACAAGACAAGCACCTACGCCGGCTGCCACCGTCCAAATAAGAATATTGTTAGGGATCGATTGCACCTGTTCCGCCAACACCTGTAAATCCGGCTCGGCGATTGTGATGGTAGCTCCTATAATAAAAACAACAAGTATTATGACAGGAATACGCCTACCTTTCGATATTTGCACACCTATGCCTTCGTCCAGCGGCATCATTGCCATTTCCGCGCCGAGCTGAAAAAAGCCCATTCCTATAATAAGCATTATGGCACCGAAAATAAACATGGCTATAATGCCAATTTCCATCGGAACAATAACAGTACTTAGGATTAAAACAATTAACGTTATAGGAAGAACAGCGGATAAAGATTCCCGCGTCTTTTCTTTTAATTTTTGATTCATAC
>DOON01000288.1:266-12697 GCA_003514865.1 Clostridiales bacterium | reverse complement strand
CNCTCTGATATACGATGCGTCATGTTCATTCACCCAAGCGCTCTCTGATATAATTGCCTATTTTTTTGATTCGGTAAAAGAGAATTATATTGTCAACACCGTGTGAAATCAAAATCATAGCCAGCGAAAATGATATGACGACCCCGGAAAGAATCGGAGAAAACAAAAGCAAAAATCCGAAAACAGTTCCCAAAATGCCGAATGTCAACATCCATCCCCATAAGAATGAACCTTCTGATTTAAGGTATCCGGAACCAACAACCCTCATAATACCGGAAGATAAAACCCATGCAGCAAAGATGAAAGGTAAAAAAGCAGCCAGAGCTTCCGTTCCGTGCCCGAATACCGTCCAGACACCGAACAGAACAGACAGAATACCGCTTGCCAGCATCCAGTTGGAACGATACCTCTTTTTTTCACCGCAAAATGATACAATTTCAGAAACTCCTGATATCACCATCAAAATACCGATAAAGAATGCAAGCGTGACCAGATTGTCCAGCGGTGAAAACAGCATTGTTATACCAAGTATCACAATCAATATTCCGGATATGAGCAACATCCACCTCATTAAATTAATTATCTTTTTCATAATAAGCGCCTCTTTTCATTATTTTTTAAATTTTAACTCCTGTTATTTTTTCTTCCTATAATCATTACCATGTGCAGAAGCTGTGTTACAGCAGAAATTAAGGCAGCAACATAGGTCATTGCCGCGGCGTTCAGCACCCTTTTTACGCCTTCCTGCTCAGCCTCTGTAATATTCATATCAGTGAGCGCCACAACGGCGCGATTGCTGGCATTAAATTCTACCGGAAGGGTAACCAGTTGAAACAGCGCAATGAGCGCATATCCGATCAGGCCTATATAAGCAAGAGAATACCAGCTTAACAGCAGTCCAACTAAAATTAAAGGCACCGCCAGTTTTGAACCAAAATTGGTAACCGGGATGATAGTTCCTCTAATTTTCATAGGTACGTATCCTGTTGCGTATTGAAGTGCATGACCGCACTCGTGAGCAGCTACTCCGGCCGCCGCAACAGAGCTGGAATCATAAACACCCTCTGACAATCGTACAACGTTGGCGTGCGGGTCATAATGATCGGTCAGATTTCCCCTTACTTTTTCAATCCGCACGTCTTGCAGGCCGTTTTTATCCAATATCATTCGAGCGGTTCGGTAGCCGGTGTATCCGTTTGAACATACAATGCCACTATACCTCTTGTAGGCAGATGTAACCTTAGTCTGAGCCCATATTCCAATTAACATTGGTATAATTACAAGAATAAAATAATAAAAATCAAAAAACATAAACATCTCCTCTTTCTGAACTCTTTTTTCAAATTTACAGCTTTGTCAACCTTATGCCAATAATACTCCTGCAATTTAAACTAAACTTCAATTTAAGCGGCAAATTTGTTGAAGTTCAGTTGAAGTTTCTCTCATTACGCAGTAGGCGCAGTGCAAGGGCAGTATAAGATGTCAGCATCACCTGCACGATATTGGAAAAAACTATCCCTGACTGTTGCCGTACCGCTTCATATATGATAAAATTTCAATATAAAATAAGCTTTATAAATCTCTCCTTTATGCTTATATGCTGAGTTATTAAGCTGTTCGGAGATAAGGAGGTCAGCATTATGTTTAATATCCTTGTAGTGGAAGATGACACAAATACCAGAAAGCTGATGGAAGCGGTTTTGCTCGAAGAAAGGTACGTCCCGATGTTGGCTTCAAATGCGCAGGAGGCCTTGGACATATTAGATCGTCAGCACATTGACTTAATGATTACCGATATCATGATGCCTGGAATGGATGGCTACGTCTTGACGGAGCAGCTGCGGGAGGCTGGATATGATTTCCCCATTCTGATGGTTACGGCAAAAGAAACAATTAAGGATAAACGAAAGGGCTTTATTGTAGGGACAGATGATTATATGGTCAAACCCATTGACAATGAAGAATTAGTTCTTCGGATTAAGGCACTCTTGCGGCGTGCTAAAATTGTCCATGAACGAAAGATAACAATTGGCAAAGTAACCCTGCATTACGACTCAATGGCCGTTAGCCGTGAAACAGAACGTATAACGCTGCCGCAGAAGGAATTCCTACTGCTATACAAGCTGCTTAGTTATCCGGATGTTATTTTTACCCGGATGCAATTGATGGATGAGATATGGGGATATGATTCTCAAACAGACGAGCATACGGTCAGCGTCCATATCGGCAGGCTGCGCGAGCGGTTTGGCGCATGGCCGGAATTTGATATTGTAACCGTCCGCGGATTGGGCTATAAGGCGGTGAAGCGTGATGAATAATAACTTGCGAAACATAGATACAAATTCCAAGCGAAGGCTGACCACACTAATATTGCTTGTATCCTTTGTGTTTGCTATCTTGTTTGTCAGTATCGTGATCTCAGGCGGCATCTCATATTTTCTTATGGAAATAGGTATCCTTCCGCCCTTGCTGGTGAACCGGTTTCCTGTCATCTTAGTATTCATGCTTTTAGTTAACCTAGTTATCGGAACCACCTTAGCCATAATTGGAGGAGATCTTTTTTTACGGCCTCTTCGCAAGCTGACAGATGCCACTATGGAGGTAGCGGCAGGAAATTTCGATGTAAAGGTTGAAGTTGGCGGGTCCATCGAAATAAGCCGCCTTGCCATAAGCTTTAATGAAATGACAAAACAGCTTTCAAGCATCGAAACACTCCGCAGTAATTTCGTAAAAAATATTTCTCACGAGTTCAAAACACCGGTTGTATCTATCAAGGGATTTGCCAAACTCCTAAAAAAGAGTGATCTGACAGAACAGCAGCGAAACGAGTACTTAAATATCATTATTGACGAAACTGAGAGATTGACCAATCTGTCAAGCAATGTTCTTCTGTTATCAAAACTTGACAGCACTAATAAAATCACAGATATGGAGCGATACTCCCTTGACGAGCAAATACGCAGGTGCATACTTCTTTTGGAGCCACAGCTAAAGAAGAAACAGCTTGAACTGGATATCAGCCTTGAGCCAATACAGTTCACAGGAAATTCGGAAATCCTGCAGCCACTCTGGATAAATCTATTGGGAAATGCTGTCAAATTTAGTTCCCAAGGAGGAACGATAGGTGTTAAGCTTCGATTGGATAAGGAAGAAGCAGTTGCCTCTGTCTCTGATACTGGTTTAGGTATGGATGAGGAAGTAAAAAAGCATATTTTTGATAAATTCTATCAAGGAGATCAATCAAGGTCAACAGAAGGAAACGGTCTGGGCCTATCTCTTGTGAAAAGAATTCTGGAAATCTGCGGAGGCAGTATATCCGTTGAAAGTGCGCCTAACAAAGGTACCACCTTCACTGTTTATTTACCGTTAAATGAATAATGATACCGTTAGAAATATTCTATATAAAAGAGCAAAAAAGTCTTTTTTTAATTATTGACATATGCCAGAAAAAGTATATAATAGTTATTGACATATGTTGATAATTAACAAGATAATGCGAGGTGAGATGATGCCAAGACCCCGAAAACATCGGCGCGTATGCTCACGCCCACGGTGTACAAGTTTCAAACCATGCGGTGAGAACGGACAAATAATTACAATGACTCTCGACGAATATGAGGTCATCCGTCTGATCGATTTAGAAGGGATGACACAGGAGCAATGCTCAAAGCAAATGGAGGTTGCCCGCACCACGGCGCAGGCTATTTATGCAAGTGCCAGAAAAAAGCTGGCGCAATGCATCGTGCAGGGACGCCCTCTGCAAATTGGCGGTGGGGATGTGCGTTTTTGCGAGCATCACAACTCATCCTGCGGCAACGGTTGTTGTCGGTTGGGAAATAGTCTAAGCGAAAAAATGGAGGTAAAAGATGAGAATAGCGGTAACATATAAAGATGGCAATGTGTTTCAACACTTTGGACACACAGAACAATTTAAAGTATATGACATAGAGAACAACAATATTCAGTCGACCTCTGTCATTGATACAAATGGCAGCGGACACAGTGCATTGGCTAAAATTCTTAAAGAGAATGGTGTTAATACGTTAATTTGCGGTGGTATTGGCGGCGGTGCAAAACGCGCTCTTTCTGAATCAGGTATTGAGTTATATGGTGGAGTTACCGGAGACGCAGATAAGGCCGCAATGGATTTACTCTCCGGTGAATTGAATTATAATCCTGATGTTGAATGTAATCATCACGGCGAACATCATCATGGTGAAGGGCATACTTGCGGCAGCCATGGCGAGCACCATCATGGTGACGGACATGTTTGCGGCGGTCACGGCGAGCATCATTAATAAAAAGGAGCTTCCATCGAAAATGGAGGCTCCAAAAATTTCTTTTTAATCCCTACAAATATTATCGCATATTCCTGCCCTATCCATAATCCTTCTTATATGGGGTTTTACCCTCACAAATGAGAAGTCAATTTTCATGCTCTTTCCTGTCTGTATCAATTTATCCAAAGCATTAAGTCCTGTGGCATCAATCAGTATTACTTTATCAAAATCTAATATTACCAATTCTGCCTGGGCGCTCAATTCCTTTTCCAAAGCCTTTATATTATGAGCAAATCCAAAGAATAAAGGACCGTCAATTTCGTATGCAATGGCAGAAGCTTCTTCTTTTTTTGCAAACTCATGCTCACCCATGCCCTGAAGGCTGCTTACCCTAATCATTCGAGCGGTAAAAAGCAATGAGGCTAAAAGTACGCTGGATATTATTGCCGTCGAAAGATCAAGAATAACTGTAAGCACAAAAGTTGTAACCATAATCAATATGTCTGTCTTAGGGGCTCTGATCATCTTTTTTATGCTTTTCCATTCCACCATGTTAAAGCAAACTATAAAAAGTACGGCAGACAGCGCAGTCATGGGAACCATACTCAAAAAGGGCATTAAGACCAAGTTACAAAGTATAACAACCATAGAATGAACTAATCCGGAAATCGGGGTTCTTGCCCCGCTTCTTACATTTGCCGCCGTTCTGGCAATAACTCCTGTTATCGGAAGTCCTCCTATGAGGGAACTCACCAAATTTCCACCGCCTTGGGCTATAAGCTCCATTCCTGGGTCATGACTCTCCCCCGTTGCTCCATCTGCCACTACCGCTGAAAGCAGTGTTTCGAGAGCCGAAATAAAAGCAATAGTGAATGCGGGAAATAACAAAAATCTAATTTTGTCAAACTCCAACGCAGGTAAAATAATCGGAGGCAGTGAAGCAGAAACATTACCAAATCTTGTGCCGATGGTTTCTACCGGCCATGCCGTCACATGTGCCAGTATTGTGGCAAATAGTAGAGCAATTAAGTATCCGGGTATTTTTTTGTTCCGCTTGTTCCATACCACTATGACAATAACAGACAGAGTTCCGATTACAAAGGCATAAATATTCAGGCTCTGTATTGCCTGAATATATGCAACAATTCTTCCTATGGATTGTACCGGTGGATTATGCAGAGTAAGACCCAGATAATCTCCTAACTGCCCAACAGCCAATACAAATGCTACGCCCGAAGTAAATCCTACAATAATGGGATAGGGCATATACCTTATANNAAGGCCAAGAATAATAAGGAATATGCCTGCCAAGAAAGTGGCTGTCAAAAGACCCCCGAAGCCGTATAATGAAATGGTGCTATATGAAATTACCACCAAGGTGGCAGAGGGTCCGCTGATTTGCTGCGGACAGCCTGAAAAAAAGGCTGCAACAAAGCCGGCAAGGGCAGAAGTCCAGAGACCTGCCTCAGGCGTGGAGCCGGAAGCAATAGCAAGTGCTATGGAAAGCGGTATGGCAATGATACCTACGCTTATCCCTGCGGTTATATCTGTAAGTAATGTTGCTTTATTAAATGTTTTTTTCCAATTAAACAATGCCGGCTTAATTTTCATGATATTTACCTCTATGTCACGATGAACTCAACTTATATCCAGTAAGATGGGTAACTTCTCTTTTTATCAAGGTTATTGACAACAAGTGCCACAAATATTAATATAACAGTAGCAAGTGCAACCGGATTTAGGATCCATAGGAAGCTTCCTTTGGAAGCAGTTACACGAATGAAGGCAGTGGCGCCTGCGGGTGGATGAATAGCGTTTAACTTAACCATCAGTGAAATGGCAAGAGCAACCCCCACCGCTATAGCGAAGTACGATGTACCCAGAAGATTATTAACAATAACACCTACTAATGCGGCAATCATATGACCGCCAAAAACGTTACGTGGTTGCGAAAATGGAGCTGCAGGCGCTCCGAATAACAGAACGGACGATGCTCCGAACGGTGCGAAAAGACTGAGAAGCTTAACCTCTTGTGCCAGATATGCCACTATAAACAGAGCACAAAATCCGCCAATAAATGACCACACGACCTGGTCAAATCCAACTTTAGGAAGCTTTGCTTTAAATGTTTGACCCTTCCATTTTTCAAAATAGGTAGGTGTCTTTTTTTCAGCATTCACAGATTCACTCATAAATGAATCCTCCTCTCATTTTCCTTTTAAAGATTGAAAATATCGGCTTTCACCGATATTTTCGACATTCTGATAAATTAATTTTACCAGGGATATTTTCCTTTATGGCTGTATGGTAAGAACTTGCCATCAAAAGTAATAATAACTCTATCACTTGTTGGGTCTTCAACCTTTTCAACACTTACAGCAAAATCGATAGCACTCATGATTCCGTTGCCCATGCTTGGGAATTTCTCATGAATGAGTTCCTTTATTGTTGGTCCATATGTATCAAACATTTCGTGCAAACGATAAAGAACTGGGTCTACATTTCCCTTGTACGGATGTGTGGAAAGTGTAGCAACTTCATCATTAGACAGATCCAACAGCTTTGCAAGCTTCTCTGCATACACAGGCGGCACGAACTGTTGTCCCATGAAAGCGCTCGCTATCCAAACAGGACTAACTTCTAAAGCCTCTGCAATCTGATCATAAGTAAGACCCTTCTTAGCTTTTGCGGCCTTAATTACTTCCNNCTCTTTGTTATTAATTGGTGTTGCTGACATAATGACCATCCTCGCTTGTTCTAAAATTTTGGTTAACAACCATTTGTTACACTTTAGCACAAATCAGGACTTGCGCATATTCACTGAAAGTAACATTCTAAGTACTAATTTTTTATTGATTAATAGTTAAAACAGAGTGCTACTTAATGTAAAAATAGTTAAAAGTATAGTACTTTCGGACTATTGAAAAGCAGTGACAGAAGCGATATAGTATGGTAAACTTATAGGCAATTGACTTTGGAACGAAAGGAGATTCAACCATTGAAATTAAATCTTGAAAGGAAATCGGCAATACAAGCAGGCCTCTCTGTACAAGATTTTTTTAATGCAGTCCAAGCTGTTTCTTGCAGCTTCCTGCATGGAAGCAATCTACCCCTAAGCACACAAGGGAGGTGTTCATGATGTTTGTAGCTTTAGAACAGCGACTGAAATCGGTACTTAATTCAGTTGATGATGCTATCTTAATGATAAACCGGGAGCTTAAGGTAGTAATGTGCAATAAGCAGTTTGAAAGCTTTTTTGGATTGCCCGCATCTACAATTCTTTATCAGGATAAGCGCAGAGCGATAACAGAACAAATCAAATGGAGAGTGCGCTATCCTGATGAGTTTGAAAAGAGGTTGTTTTGGCTATACGATCATCCCGAGGTTGTTTCAAATGATGAAGTCGAGGTCGTCATGCCCAGGAGACGTATACTCAAGCGCTTCAGCGGACCGGTTTATGGTGACGCCGGAGAGCTTTTGGGTCGGGTGGAGGTATATTCAGACATCACAAATGAAGTTGATCTTAAACGGGGACTAGAAGAAAAAAACGCACAGCTTTTCATACTTAACGCTGCCGCTACCTCTATAAGCCAATCTTTTACTCTGCAAAGCTTCTGTGATACTTTTTTAAGGCGGCTGTCGCAAGCGCTTGAGGTTCAATTAGGACTTCTTTACGTTAAGACAATCAAAGAGAATTTTTCCCTGTTCTCCCAAATTGGACTTAATCCAGAATCCGCAGATATACCCGAACAGCTTAACGTCCACCTGCCGCAAAAGCTTTATTGGGGTCACAACTCGGAAAAATCAGAATTTAACTTCCTTCACAGGATTATTGACAGCGGGTATTTTCTGGCCTTCCAATCTTATGATAATCAAGGCATACCCAGCGGCCTTTGCATACTGGTCTGGCATAATATTGATGAAATGCTGCTGAACAAATCATTGTTTGACAGCATCAGCATTCAGCTGGGTATAGGAATAAATAATGCGCTTCTTTATAGTGAAGCCATGAGAAGTGCTGTCCTTCAGGAACGTGACCGCATAGCTATGGAAATGCATGACGGACTTGCACAAACCCTTAGCTATATAGGCCTAGGGCTCGATTCAGCAAATATAAGATTGAGTAATGGAAATTATGAGGACTGCGCACAGGTTTTAGACGAGCTCCGAGAAGTGGTGGACAACTCTTACCAGAATGTTCGTGAGGCTATTATCGGCCTGCGTGTAGATGTGACTCATGAGGGGCGACTCATTGACAGCATTAAACTATATATTAAGGAATTTAACAAGCTTTCCAGCGTCCATGTTTCTCTTAATACCGAGGGGGTATGGCCCGTTATAAAGCTTGAGGATCAGCTTCATATACTCAGAATTGTTCAGGAAACCCTCACAAATGTGCGCCGTCATGCCAAGGCTACCCGCGCTGATGTCAATATTATCTTTGCCAATGGAGAACTGACCATCATAATCTCAGACAATGGCCAGGGTTTTGATAAGGATGAGGCAAGCCATGACTCTATTCTTCATCAAGGCATACGCATCATGAACCAAAGGGCAAATGCACTTGGCGGACAGCTGGATATTCAAACACAGAAGGGACATGGAACCACTACATGCCTGAAATTTCCGCTTCGCCGCTAAGGAGTATCATAATGAATAAAGAATTAGAGCAATTGTCAAAACTTAACTTTTTGATAGTAGATGACCATAGTCTTTTCAGGGAAGGGCTCAGGCGAATTTTAGAGGATTACAATATCACCAATATTATGGAGGCCTCCAGCGGTGAGGAAGTTCTTATGATGAACCTGTCTCCCAAGCCCGATGTCATTCTTATGGACCTTTATATGAAGGAGCTAAACGGCATCGAAACAACTCTACGCTTATTGAAAAAGTACCCTGCTCTTACAGTTGTTATACTGACCGTCAGTGATGATGATGAGATTATAGCGGAAGCTTTACGAGCCGGTGCACAAGGATTTCTCAACAAAAATATGCATTCAAAAGAGATTATACAAGCTCTCATTCAGCTGCTTGCAGGAAAAATCCCCCTTTCCAAGCCTATCAGCAGAGCCTTGCTAAATAATCTTACAGCCACCGATCAAAATCTCGAACGCTACAACCAGCCAAACTCATCGATGAGTAAGATTTTAAAACTTTCTCCACGAGAAAAAGAAATCCTACGCAATCTTGGCTTGGGAAAGAGCAACAGAGAAATCGGACAGCAATTATTTATCAGTGAAAGCACTGTAAAAAATCATGTGAGGAACATCTTCAAAAAGCTTAATGTTAACAACCGCACTCAAGCCATCACTACTGCAATGGACTTAGGTTTAATCGCCCTTGCTAATGGCAGGAAGTAAGACAGAATAAATACACCTGCATTTGAATTCTAAATGCAGGTGTTATTTATTTCACTTACAGTACAATTGATTGGCACCAACAGTATGTTGGTGTGTTTGTTTAAGTCATCTTTATATTTTCAGTTTCTGCTCAAAATGTTGGGAAACTGTCTGACAATGCCCTGTGTCATTGTATCTGCCATAAGCAATGCCTGCTGTTCAATATTGTCAAAGACATTAATACTTTCATCATATTTTTGAGTCAACATATTGACAGCTTCATTTTTCGTCATTGCAAGATGGTCGTACAGCAATTTCTTCCACTCCTGTACCGACCAATATGGATTAGTCGTTCCAAAAAATTCTGCAATCTGATCCGCATTTGCGTACCATCGCTTTTCAGCATCAGCCACCGCAGCACTATCTCCGGCTTTTGCAGCTTTAACAAGCTCAGCGGCAATTGTAAGATGTTGTGTGAATAACTTTTCAAAATGTGAAGCAACGTCATCTCCATAAAATAACCGCAATACCGCCGCAAAATCCTTGGGATTGCGAAGAAGGCGATTTGTAACAAATTCCGCATCAGGCAATCCGAAAACTATGCTGATAATGAGCATCCTTGTCCAATAAACATGTTGTTCCCACAATAATCGGAACCGATTGCTCAAAGCCTGTTCCGACTGGCTAATGCTGTTGGAAAANNGACACTGCGGACTAATTGGATTATATCTTCCATACATCTATCTTTATCCTCCTTTTTTTCACTGAATATTACTATATCCATTATATGATTTCCAAAAGAGGATGTGAGATTTTAAAATTATCTCTGCTTTGTAAATGCGATTTTCGATTATAACAAAAAACCGCCTGAGGTTGCAGACGGTTCGTTGCTGTAATGATTGTTATTTTTTCTTGATGGGATAGCAAACCTCGGTCACCAGTTCATCGGGATTCTGCGTTTGTGCCGGACTGACATGGTAAATGCAAAACATCGCGCCATTAAATTCATAGCCATTGTCATTTACCCAATTTGCTACCGCATGGTTCACAGCGGTAAGCTGCTCATAGCTGCCTTTGTAAGTGGCCGAGGCAATTTCAACCACAGGCATAGTTTTAAACACAACGTGCTCTGTGTTCTTGTATGCCCCCTGCACGTTTATCTGGATTTCCACATCCACATCACTTTCCTTGTATTCCTCATCGTGGAAAATGGCAAGACTGTAACAGTTGTCAGCAGGCTGCATTTTAAAATGAGCCGTTTCGGTCATCATCATGTTCCAAAGAGTACCCTCTTGGTCGTAGGCGGGAATAACCTTACGTACACTGGCTACATACCGCTCCGGCAAAGTCTTTAATGATACACTATAATTCATAGCAGTTTCGTCCTTTCTCAGCCTCTCTACGGCTGTACCAAGGAGCAGTAAGCGGCGTCTGATTTCTTCGGCTTCCGCTTGCATTTCCGCTTGCTTCACCGTCAGAAATTCAGCCAGCGCCTGTGGATTGTTGTAGATTTTCAGGATTTCACCAATAGCGGCAAGGCCAAAGCCCATATCCTTAAGCGCTGTGATTCTGCCTGCAACCGGCAGCTGATCCTCGCCATAATAGCGATAGCTTGTAAAGCTATCGGTGCTTTTAGGCACCAACAAGCCTATTTCATCGTAATGGCGCAGCATTCGTATACTGATCCTTGACAGTTTTGAAAAATCACCTATTTTCAGCATTTTTATTGTCCTCACATATATGTGTTTTTTGAGCTCATCCTCAGTATAGAGTATACCACAATGTGAGAGTCAATAGGGTTTTCAAAATTAAGTGCCACCAGCATTTCCGAACAGCACCCAGCCGATACCATATCGCCCCGCAGGGGAGCTTGGTTATTAAGTTGTTTTTGATAGCCTTTCGGCCTTAAAAAGAGAAACACCCCGCCTTTATCTAAAAAAGAAGGGTGCATCTATTTTGAGCTAATGTTAAGTAGTCACAGTGGGAAAAAGATTTTTATGCTTATGAAAGACTGATCCCTGAGGGATAAACTTAATGTACCCCTTTATCTATTATTTCATAGTTAATAATATCTTCACTGGTTATTATTATAATTATTTCAGCTTGTTTTTAATGTTCCGGAATGCTAAAATATAACAAAATGGAGGTGAAGTATTTTGGATACTTTGTATACTTCAGAGTTAGTAAGCCTTGCTTCGTCCTTAACTGAGCTGGCAGTTAAAGGAACTGCAACTGCGATATCAACAAAAATTAAGGCAATTAAAGAAGAAAAGAACACCGAAAAAATTCGAAATACGTATGACGAAATAATCAATGAGTTGTTAAATGAGCGTGAAGAAGCTGTAAGAATAGCTCAAGCCTATAAGTCTGAATTAGAGCGCGTAGTGATTAGTGACGATGATATCCAGCATTTACATAATACTGTATCACGCATGCTCGAAATTTTTAAATCTATGCAATTAGGGAGCGCACAAGAAAAGGGGCCAGATGAAATTGCCAGAGTAGAGGCACAAGTAGATTCTTATGAGCAGATAAAAGCGTTGATAAGTGTTGATACGCTTAAAACCATGCAACTGCTTGGATTTAATTATAAAGCTGCTATTGGCGAACCATTAACGCTCATGTTAAAAAATTTCCTTTTATCAAAGGGTGCCGAACCAGATTCACTTAAGTCATTTGAAAGATTAGTAACGCCTGAAATGGTAGAAATATTAAAGAACAAGTCGGCTTATGATAATTTCAAACAGTTAATCGGAATCAGTTTAATTTAGTTGTATTTCTGCTATGCCTGCTTGATTGAAGTGTTCCCAAA
>DOON01000288.1:0-238 GCA_003514865.1 Clostridiales bacterium | reverse complement strand
TGAAATCCCGCAAACCCGCATGAATCAAGGCTTCTTGGGCGAAAACCATGAGTTTGCCACGCTTCGGCTCGACCCCCGAATTTTACGGTTTTCAGAGCAAAGTGTAGAAAAAGCGTAGAAAAACGACCAGCGAAATGACCTTAAGGTACTTTAGTTTCCTGGCATTTTCAAGAACATAGACCACAGCGTACCCTACCATTGACATTGATTAAAAGTGAATAACGCAAAACAGACAGAG
>DOON01000227.1 GCA_003514865.1 Clostridiales bacterium | reverse complement strand
AGGAGGCTCAACAGCCAGTACTCTTGAGGATTTAGCTGAAATAGGCTGTGATACCCTCATACGTGTGGGAACATGCGGAGCAATTCAAGATTACATAAGGCCGGGAGAATTGATCATATGCAGCGGAGCAGTGAGAAAAGAAGGAACAAGTGACGGATATGTAATAAATTCCTATCCTGCGGCGGCTGATTACGAGGTGACACTGGCCCTTGTGGAGGCAGCTGAAAGACTGGGATATAAGTATCATGTGGGTATAGGATATACGGCTGCATCATTTTTCTGCGGTCAGGGAAGACCTGGTTACAAGGGCTACAGCNNCTGACATGCAAGCTGCGGGGGTTCTGAATTTTGAAATGGAGGCTGCTACTGTATTTACAATCAGTTCTCTGCACAAAATACGTGCAGGTGCTATTTTTACGGTGGTTGCCAACCGTGTGGACAATACGTTTAAATATGATGGAAGTTCCGTTGACAATAACATAGAGGTTGCCAACCTTGCTATGGAAATTTTATGGGATTGGGAAAAAAAGAAAAAAGTTTCAGGAAAAAATTATTTCTTTCCGTCGCTTTTGAAATAATTGATACAATGGAAATGAGAGTGCGCGTAGCACTCTTTTTTATATTGTAAAAATTTAGAATTTTGTTATAATTAATGTATTAACTAAAGAGGATGATACATGAAGCGTATAATCTATGTTGATTTACTAAGAATAACCGCGACATTTTCCGTAGTGCTGCTTCACGTTGCCGCCGGAAACTGGAGTAATGCTGCATTAGGAACTTTTGAATGGAATGTCTTTAATTTTTATGACAGTATGGTAAGGTTTGGCGTTCCTATTTTTGTTATGATAAGCGGAATGTTTTTATTAAATCCCGATAAAAATATAAGTTACAGAGATATTTATTCAAAATACATACCACGAGTTGCAATAGCATTCATAGTATGGTCTTTTCTGTATGCTCTTTACACGAATGTATCAAATTATTATACATTCAACCAAGAGGTCTTTATAAGAAGCTTTGTATTTGGACACTATCATTTGTGGTACTTGTATATGATTACAGGTCTGTATATTGTTACTCCTATTCTAAGAAAAATTGCAGAGGATAAGGAAGCAACCGAATACTTTATTTTTCTTTCGGTAATTATTACATCTGTCTTGCCCATAATAATAAAGGTATTCAATTTGGTTGACTTAGATTTATTTGTAAAAAAATTTCATTTGCCTTTTACATTCGGTTATGCTGGGTATTATATAGGTGGATATTATCTTGGAAGGTATGAAATCAGCAAAAGCTGCAGGAATATTTTATATATATCAGGTGTATTGGGGGTAATATGTACATATACATTTACCAATATTATTTCAATGCGGGCAGGTAAGGCAGACAGCACATTTTACAGTTACTTTGCACCTAATGTGGCGACTGCAAGCATAGCATTATTTTTGTTTTTTAAATATGAGGTTTCAAAGATTAGGTTTAATAAAAATACTGTGAAGATTATCAGCATGTTGTCTGATAGCTCCTTCGGAATTTACCTGATACATGATTTTTTTATTATGCTTATGCTAAAGGCCGGTATTGATACACTTAATTATAATGTGGTTTTATCTGTTCCGCTTGTGGCGGTAACAATATTTGCTGCGAGTTTTGCAGCAAGTTTCATAATAGGAAAGATCCCTTTGCTGAAAAGGATGGTTTGAAAAATTTAATTATAGGAGGAAATTATGAGCAAAATATATTCAGGAGAGGTACAATATCATATCGATATGAAGGAAGGCGATGTCGGAAAGTATGTTATACTACCCGGAGACCCGAAAAGATGCGAAAAGATTGCGAAGCATTTCGATGATGCAAGGCTGGTTGCAGATCATAGAGAGTTTGTTACATACACAGGCTATTTGGATGGTGTGAAGGTGAGCGTGACATCCACAGGCATAGGAGGTCCCTCAGCTTCAATAGCCATGGAAGAGCTTGCCAATATAGGAGCTGATACATTTATCAGGGTGGGAACAAGCGGAGGAATGGACGTAAATGTAATGGGAGGAGATTTGGTAATAGCTTCTGGTGCCATAAGGATGGAAGGAACAGGCAGAGAGTATGCTCCTATGGAATTTCCGGCAGTTGCAAATNNCTCAATGCACTGGTAAAAGCATCACAAAATCTCGAAAAAAAACACCATGTGGGGGTTGTTCAGTGCAAGGATGCATATTACGGTCAGCACGAGCCTGAAACAAAGCCTGTAAGCTATGATTTGATGAATAAATGGGAAGCATGGCTGAGATTGGGTGCGTTGGCTTCAGAAATGGAATCAGCTGCTCTCTTCATTGTTGGGGCATACCGTAAGGTGAGAGTGGGGGCAGTCTTGAGTGTAGTGGCAAATCAAGAAAGAAGGAAGCTTGGCCTTGACGACCCACAGGTACATGATACGGAAGATGCCATAAAGGCTGCAGTGGAAGCCATAAGAATCCTAATCAAGGAAGACAAATAGTACAGGGGACGATTCCCCTGTTTTTATTTTGCATTAATATTTATAAATTCAGCTTTTAGCTTTGAATACACTATTTTCTGGCTGCTGTACAGCCCGTAATATCCGGAAAGCATGTAGCTTATGCTGCAGGCAATTGCAAAAAGTATAATTCCGTCTGCTCCAAAAAGCTCAATGCTCAATACAATTGATGCTATGGGGGCGTTAACCACTCCACAGAAAAGTGCAACAAGGCCAACAGCGGCAGAAAATCCGGGATTGAGTCCTAAAAGCCCTCCAATAAAGCATCCAAAGGTTGAGCCTATGAAAAAGGTAGGGACGATTTCGCCTCCTTTAAACCCTGCTCCTATGGTTATTGCCGTAAAAATAATTTTCAAAATAAATGCTTCCGGTCTTGCGATGCCGTTAATAGCATTTTCAATTATGTCCATGCCTGCTCCGTTGTAATCCCTTGTACCCACAAGCAATGTTAGGAGGACAATTATTATGCCCCCAACCATTCCTCTATAATAATCGCTGCTGATTTTATGCTTCATGAAGTGCTCTGTTTTGTGCATGGAAACGCAAAAAACGATGCTGAGCACTGCGCAAAATGCCGCAAGCACAGATGTGAGAGCTATGGTTTTAAGGGATAATTCAGGTGTGATGCCAAGTATGAAGTGAACGGGTTCCATGCCAAAATGAACGGAAATACCATATGCAAACAATGAGGAAATAAGGCAAGGGACCAAGCTTGAATAATAAATTATCCCTATACTTATTACCTCCATGGCGAACAGAACGGCTGTGAGGGGTGTGCCGAACAATGCTGAAAACACCCCGCTCATACCGCAAAGCA
>DOON01000023.1 GCA_003514865.1 Clostridiales bacterium | reverse complement strand
TCTCTCTGAAGACCATGTATTTTTACTGCTTCTCTTCATCGTAATTATTAAATTACATTCATATTATAGAAAACTTTTGTTTTTGTCAACATCTTTTCACCATTTTATTCATCCTTTATGCTACCAGGCGCTTTTCTTTCCATTTCCCGGTTAAATAATATGAAAAAGATATTATGTAATTTNNCACTCCCCATATGGGCGCATACTTAAATGCAACCAGCACCCTTATGCTAAGGTTCACAAGATTGGATATTGTAAACAGTACCATATCTCCTGCACCACGAAGCAAGCCGTCTGTAATAGACTTAAGTCCAATAAAAACAAAAAAGTATCCTACAAACTTCGGATATCCTATACCGATGTCAAATGCTTCACTGCCGCTATTGGTATCTAGAAATATTGAAATAATCGGTCTGTGGAACATCGCTATGAGCAATGCCATAATCACGGAAAAGGAAATGATTATCTTGTAACCTGATGCATAACCTTCTCGAACTCTTTCCTGCTGACCTGCACCGAGATTCTGTGCCGTAAATGTGGATATGGCGTTTCCTGTCGCAATCATAGGCACAATGCATATGGATTCTATACGGGATGCAGCAGAATATCCTGCTAAAACAGAAGAGCCGAAGCCGTTGACAACGGACTGAACCAGCACCATGCCTATTGATACGATTGATTGCTGCAATATTGATGGAACTGCAATAACAATCATCTTTTTAAGTATTTGAGGATCAAACTTGCTTAGGTTTTTTGCCTCTCCTTCATATAACTTCAATGTATTCATCAGCACGAAAAAAGATATGACCGCTGAAATTCCCTGTGCAATAACAGTGGCTATGGCAACCCCCGCAACACCCATGTGCAGGACAATAACCATGTATAAATCCAAAATTACATTCATCAACGATGAAAAAATCAAAAGGTATAAAGGAATCTTTGATTTTCCCAGCGCATTAAACACAGATGATAAAATATTGTACATAAACAAGAATGGCAGACCCATAAAATAAATCTTTAAATAAAGCACGGCATCATCAAAGATATTGGATGGTGTATTTAATAAAATNNATAAAATCATGCTTAAAACAAAAAAGCTTATGAGTGCAGTGTATATGGATGTCTTCATCTTTTCATATTCTTTCGCTCCTAAGAACTGAGAAATTATAACCGATGAGCCAATACCGCCTCCTATTGCAATCATAATGAACACCGTAGTCAATGAATATGAAGCACCCACGGATGCAAGAGCCTCCTCACTCACAAATTTTCCTACAATAACTGAATCCGCCATATTATAAAACTGCTGAAAAAGATTGCCGATTATCATTGGCATGGCAAAAAATAAAAGGGATCTCCCCGGATGATCTTTCAGCATATTATATTCTTTCATTTCAAAACCTCTTTTCTTACGTTATTAACTTAAAATGCCATTAACAATTATCATACACTTGGTTTAATAAATCAAGGATGTTTTTAAAATAACTACATATTAACCTTCCACGCAATGATAAATTTTATACAGTCTTGAAAAGGCTTCCATTTTTCTGTATAATGTATCCATATCCACATTATAAAATTATGGAGGGAAAAAAGTATGAAGAAACGAGTAACAAGTTTAGTATTAGCAGCATTATTAATTCTAAGCAGCTTCAGCTTTGCATTCGCACAGGATGCAGAAACCACTAAAATTACTATTATTCACACTAATGACACCCATGCAAGACTTGAAGGGACTGCAACAGAAATAGGATTTGCAAAGATAGCTACCCTTATTAAGGAAGCTAAGGAAGCAAACCCTAATACATTGGTTCTTGACGCAGGAGACACTCTTCACGGAATGCCTATAGTCAACATAAGCAAGGGCGAAAATGCGGTAAAGGTACTGCAGGCTGCAGGCTATGACTATATGACAGTTGGAAACCACGATTTTAACTACGGCAAGGAAAGATTGTTCGAGCTCAGAGATATGTCTGAGGTAGGAATGATATGTGCCAATGTTCTGAATGAAAAGGGCGAATCCATATTCACACCGTATGTTATAAAGGAAGTAGGCGGAGTAAGAATAGGAATATTTGGTCTTGCAACTCCTGAAACAACATATAAGACAAGTCCTTCAAATGTTGTTGGCTTGACATTTGAAGATCCTGTGAAGGTTTCGAAAAAAATAGTTGCTGAATTAAAGGATAAGACTGATGTTATCATCGCTCTTGCGCATCTCGGACTGGATGAAAGCTCTGTTATAACTTCCAAAGCTCTGGCTGAAAATGTTAAGGATATTGACGTTATAATAGACGGACACAGCCATACGAAACTGGAAACAGGTCTGATGGTTAACGGTGTGCTCATAGCTCAGACAGGTAACTATGACAGCAATTTAGGATATGTTAATATAGAAGTACAAGGCGGAAATATTGTTTCTAAAACAGCTGAACTGCTTTCAGCAGCTAATGCGGCAAATACAGTTCCTGACCCCGAGTTAGCAAAGACAATTGATGAAATTAAGGAAGCTAATAAAGCTGAACTTGGCAAGATTGTTGCAAAGACAGATATTTACCTTGACGGAGTAAGAGAAAATGTGAGAACCAAGGAAACAAACCTCGGAAATCTTTCTGCTGATGCTGTAAGAGCTGCATCAGGTGCCGATGTTGGATTTGTAAACGGCGGGAATATCAGAATTGCAATAAACCCCGGAGACATCACGTTTGGAATGGTTGCTGAATTGTTCCCATTCGGAAATACTGTTCAGGTTAAGAAAATAACCGGCGAAGATTTATTGGCAGTATTAGAGCATTCAGTAAGCGGATATCCTGCAGCACAGGGAGGCTTCCTCCATGTAAGCGGAATGAAATTCACATTTGATCCCGCTCAGCCTGCAGGCTCAAGAGTTACCGAGGCAACAGTTGGCGGCGCTGCTCTTGATAAAGCCGCAGAATACACAGTTGCAATCAATGACTTCCTTGGAATAGGCGGAGACGGCTTTGCAATGTTCACAAAATATCCTATATATGCAGAATTCGGAACATATGAGGAAATATTTGCGGATTACTTAAATGCTAACGGAACTAAAGGAATCGAAGTATCAGGAAGAGTTGCTGTAAAAGAAGCTGCTGTTGAAGAGCCTGCACCGGCTCCGCAACCGGAACCTGCACCAACTCCTGTGCCAACTCCCGCTCCACAACCAGCTCCTGCTCCCGAAGCTGAANNGAGAAGTACGAAACTACATGGGAAGCCCTGGCTAAATACAACAACCTTGCAAATCCTCACCTGATTATGCCGGGACAATCAATAAAGGTACCAAACAAGTAACATATATGAATATTAAGCAATAAAAGAATACTCATGAAAAAGCTTATCTTCTTCATGAGTATTTATTTTTATTTATTTATAAGGCTATGTTTTAAAATAGTGTTGAAAATATATAAATTATTAAGGGAAGCCATTTTGACTTCCCTTAATTCGCCTTTTTAGAATATTTAAAAATAACGTTTATTCATTTATTTGCTCTAAAATTACTCTCCTTTTATAAAAGCCATATTTTTTATAAAACTCTAATACATTTTCGTTTCCTTCTGCTACTCCGATTATCTTTGTTTTTACTTGGTTACTATTTAGCCAATCTAACGCCCTATTCATTAGCCTATCTCCTAAACCGTATTTACGATATTCTTTCTCAACAAAAAGAGAATCAATTTCCCCAACTAATTCTTTATTAACTGTGCTAATACAATAACCAATATGTAAGTCTTTCTCTATATCCTTGATTAAATCCACTTTTATTTCTAAATTGTTGTCATTAACAAACTTCTTTTTTCTAACTTCAAATTTAAGATTTATGAATCTACTTGAGAAATAGTTCGAGTTAACTTCATGGTGTTTATTTAACTTTTCCCATAAAGGTTGCACAAAATCAAGTAGTTCTATACCTCCAGTTACAAATTCAAAATTATTCACTATTAATTCTCCTTTACATTCGAAATAATATACAATTGGGCAATAAATCATAATTAAGTTATATCCTATATTATAACATCAATTTCAAGATAATGTATATACTTATACAAATACTGGCTCTCTTCCCTTAAAGTCTACTGTTTTTGTATAGGCATGGGCTACATTGCATTGAACCATAAAGTTCTTTACCTTTACTGCTTCTTTATCATTTTCAAATAGTTCGAGCCATTTGAACCAGTACATATAGTTATTAATATATTTCGTTGCAACACCATTAAACCTANNCAATGTCTGCCTGTAATTATTGAAGGAATACATACCCGCCCTATATTTTTCTCCCAAAGGGGGAAGAACATTTACAAACGGCAGGTTTACTTGTCCTCCGTGGCTGTGACCGGCAAGAAACAAGTCAACATTGTATTCCAGCATATAATCCACTGCATCCGGCTCGTGACAACGCACTATGTTATAGCTCCCCTCATCAGTAATCCTCGCAAGTCTGTCCCTTTCAGATACACCAAATATTGCATCATCCATTCCTGTAATATTTATGTTGTGATCTTCTAATTCAACCTTTTCATTCTTCAGAATTATAAATCCGCTTTCCTCCATGATTTTGCGGTATATTCTTTCTGCCCCTCCTCCATAGTCATGATTGCCGTAAACGGCGTATTTGCCGAAAGGAGCATTTATGCTGCCTAAAATTTCCCATACTTCATTTATATTTTCTTTATTTTCATAGCTGTTGTACTCATCAATTAAATCACCGGTGAATACAACAACATCCGGATTTTCCGCATTTATTTTTTCTGCAACTCTCTTTAAATCTCGCATGTCAAAGTATTCGGATATATGAGTATCGCTGAACTGAACTATTTTTAAATCCGGCGCATCCTCGCTTATCCGCGAACTCTTTATATTTTCATACCTTACAACTAAAAGATCGGGTTCCACAAATCTTGCATATATGTATAAAGCTCCTGCGATAAAAAACACAGCAAATAAAAAAGCAAATAATTTTTTCACGTCTTAACTCCTGAAATATTTCAGATTGTAGTATATCAAATTCGACAAAAAAAATAAAGCAAAACTTAGCTTATTAGAATTTTATTCCTCTTCTAATTATTTAGAATGCTTTATTTTTAGTTTTCAAATCTACACAATTTTTGTTTCATTTTCATCGCATTTGAAAAATTCAACATTATTTGTCACGATATCAATATAGTTAAATGACACGATTCTTTTCAGGCCCTTGCTTTCAAATTGCACTGTAAAAACTGAAGGATACACATCTGTAATGACACCTTCTGTAATTACAGCAGCTTTTTTCCCTTTTTTCAATTTGAATTTGATTTTTTGTCCGACGCATTCNNTTTATTCATTTAACTATATCTTGCCCGTAATAATAAAATTTATGTGCTTTTTCTTTGACTGCTTAAACTAATCTTCTGAAATCTAAAAATTTTAATTAATAATGGTATTATTCTTCTTGCAAATAACAAAGAAATGGAATATTATTATTAAGGCAATTAACATAATTATAAGGAAGTGAAAGTAATGGACGAAGTCCCTACGGTCAAACGACTGGATTGCTTAAAAAAACTGAATACTTCTCTGTTACTGGATTTTTTGCTGTCTTGGTAATAGAGAAAATCTATTATTATGAGGTGAAAAATGCTTGATATATTTAAAACAATTGACGATACCCTCTTTACACTGGCAGAGATAGAAGACGGCGCATGGATTAACCTGGTTAATCCTACACCAGAGGAACTGGATCGCATTGAAGAGGAGCTTTCTGTAGACAGAGGCTTCCTGATAGCTGCCCTTGACGAGGAAGAATCTGCACGTATTGAAACAGAAGACAATCAGGTTCTTATACTTGTTGACACCCCTTATGTTGAAAAAACAGATGACCACATAATCTATGAAACACTCCCCATGGGAATTATTATTACGGAAAAAAACATCATCACAGTATGCCTTAAAAATTCCATAGTTCTGGATCAATTCGAAAAAAACAGCATTCGTACATTTTACACATATAAAAAATATCGATTTTTGTATCAGATATTGTATAAGAATGCCCAGAGATACCTGCTCTATCTGAGACAGATTGACAGAATGAGCAACTACGTTGAAAAGCAGCTCCATCAATCCATGAAGAACAAGGAGCTTATACAGCTTCTGGACCTTGAAAAATCACTTGTATATATAACAACTGCACTGAAGGCAAATCAAGTTGTTTTAGAGAAAATCCTGCGTATGAATGTAATAAAAAAATATTCAGAGGATGAGGATCTGCTGGAGGATGTAATTATCGAAAACAAGCAGGCCATTGAAATGGCCAGCATATACAGCGGAATATTAAGCGGTACAATGGATGCATTTGCATCGATTATATCCAATAACTTAAATATAGTAATGAAGCTTCTGACATCAATAACTATTTTGATGGCGATACCCACAATGTTTTCAAGCTTCTTCGGCATGAATGTAATCAACCTTCCATTTGCGGAATCCCCGTTGGGATTTTGGATTGTACTTGGAATATCATTGATTACCTCAGCAGCGGTAGGAGTTGTACTTTTAAAAAAGAACTTATTTTAAATATGAATAGCACCCGGTTTTCTTCAGTTACACACTTGAAAACCGGGTACTATTCATTTAGGTTATCTGATTCTGCTTTTGGGGGAATCACCTCTTCCGTCAGTCTATATATAAACACTCATTTTACTAAATTTTCGCTACTGATTGAATATCTTTAAAAAGTTTCCTGCAAAATTTGCTTTCAACGGCTTTTAATTTAAAGCAGCTTAACGTTTAAACCTCCGATCTGTAATTATTTCCAACTCTAACTCTGTTTCTTTTAAATGTTGTTGTAATTAATCTCNNTTTAAAAAAATTTTTAAAAAATTATTTAAGTTGTCATAATTCTGCCGATATTATATAATGTTGAGAAATATTTAAAAAGGACATTACTATGATGAAAATACATTCCTTTGGAAAAATAAACTTGTTCCTTGATATTGAAGGACGTCTGCCAAACGGCTACCACCTTATAAAAACAGTCATGCAATCTGTTGATTTATATGATGAGCTCTTCATTGAAACGGCGCCCGGCGGCAGCATAACAATTGAATGCAGCAACAGCGGCATACCAGTAAACGAAAAAAACACATGCTACCGGGCAGCTGAAATAATCAAAGAAATGTATCATATCAGCTGTGGTGTAAACATAAGAATAAACAAGACTATCCCGTCCGAGGCCGGCATGGCAGGAGGAAGCAGCAACGGCGCTGCCGTCATTCGCGGGCTGAATGAGCTGTGGAAGCTCAATATGACTGAGAGTGAAGTTATGAATGTCGGACTTAAAATCGGTGCGGATGTGCCATTCTGTCTTGCAGGCGGAACTATGTTGGCGGAAGGTATCGGCGAAAAGCTCACAAAGCTCAATGATTTCATATGGGATTATATATTGGTTGTAAAGCCTGAATTTTCAATGTCAACTGCATTCGTATACAACAACCTGAGCCCGGAATACTACAATTCATTTGATGCCAATAAAATAATAGGCCATATTGACTCACTCCGGTACAGAGATGCCGCATTGTCGTCGAAGAACACCCTTGAGAAGGTTGTGGAAAAATTTCACCCCCAAATACAAAGCATCAAAGAATTAATGATTAAAAAAGGAGCTATTAATTCTCTTATGACCGGAAGCGGCTCTGCTGTATTCGGATTTTTCGCGGACAGAAAGGATATAGAGCGTGCATACGCGGAAATATCTGAGGTTTATCCGCAAACATTTATTACAAAAACAAAGATGGAAGGCATTCAAATATTTGTTTAAATCACGCAGTATTTGGGTATTAGCTTCAATATATAGAAAACGAGAGGGAATTTATGAGAAAATTAATCTTATTGACAGCACTTATAGCATTGCTTGCCACAGGATGTACAAAACCGATAATCGAACCTCCGGCAAACGGCGGAGAATCGCAGGATCCGACTGTGGAAGAAACTACAAAAAAAGATCCGATCATAGCTCCGGATTTCGAGCTTGTATCTTTAGACGGCAGCACAATTAAGCTGAGCGAGATGAGGGATAAGAAGGTGCTCCTGAATTTCTGGGCAACATGGTGTGGCTTCTGCGTAATAGAGATGCCCGACCTTCAGAAGCTTCAGGAAAACCATGATGATTTGCTTATATTGACCGTAAACGTTGGAGAATCCCAAGAGGTCGTTAAGAAATTCATGGAAGAAAACAATCTTAATCTGACAGTTGTACTTGATGAAAAAATGGATGTTGCAAACACATACGGCGTAAGATCCTACCCAACAACAATTGCCGTGAACCATAAAGGGGAAGCCGTAAGAGGATATGTGGGAATGCTCACCTACGAGCAGATGGAGCAGCTTTACAGCCTTATTGAATAATAATAAACTTTATCATGACCGCTGAGCGGTCATGATTTTTTTAGAAGCCTTCTGCATTTCTTCCTATCATTGATTAAGAATGCGGCTCAAAAATTCTCTGGTTCTGTCCTGCACTGGGTTATTGAAAATTTGCCCCGGCTTTCCTTCCTCAGCAATTACTCCCTTATCCATAAACACAACACGGCTGGAAACCTCTTTTGCAAACCCCATTTCATGAGTTACCACCAGCATAGTAAGCCCTGTCTTCGCAAGCTCCTTCATAACCTTGAGCACCTCACCTACCATCTCAGGGTCGAGAGCAGACGTAGGCTCGTCCAGCAGCATTACATCCGGCTCCATGGAAAGTGCCCTCGCAATGGCAACCCGCTGTTTCTGTCCTCCTGAAAGCTGGCTCGGTCTTGCATTTACAAACCTTTCCATACCGACTACATTCAGATACTTCATCGCAATTTCTTCAGCCTCCTCCCTGGAGCGTTTCAAAACCTTCATCTGCCCCAGAATGCAATTATTCAAAGCATTATGATTGTTAAACAGATTAAACTGCTGAAATACCATCCCTGTCTTTACACGATGTTGTTGTACATCACGTCTTCTATCCAGTATACTCTCCCCTTTGAATATAATTTCTCCTCCATCAGGCTTTTCCAGCAGGTTGATGCACCGCAGCAGGGTGGACTTGCCTGAACCCGAGGACCCAATAATACTTATAACTTCCCCTTTATTTACTGCNNCCTCATGAGTTCCGAAATATTTGCTTAAATGTCGTATTTCAATTATTCTTTCCATATTGCCTTCCTTATTACGAATATGCGGTGCTGTTCCCTATGCAACCATCCGCACCTTCCATTTTTCTTTCGATAAATCGCAGCACTCTTGTTACAGCGATGGTCATTAGAAGATAGAGCACACATGCTACAAAAAACGGTTCGAAGAAGCGAAAGCTGTTTCCGGCAACAGACTTCGCCTGAAAGAACAGCTCAGTTACTGAAATCACGTTCAGTACGGATGTGTCCTTAATGTCTATTACAAATTCGTTTCCCGTTGCAGGCAGTATGTTGCGTACCGCCTGAGGCATCACTACATTCTTCATGGTCTGAAGGTGGTTCATGCCTATAGCATGTGCCGCCTCAAACTGCCCCTTGTCAACGGATATAATTCCTCCCCTCACAATTTCCGACATGTATGCACCTGTATTAACAGAAACTGTAATTATTGCAGCTGCTATTCTGTCCATATAAATTCCAAACCCCTGTGCAGCACCGTAAAATATTACCATTGCCTGCACTATCATCGGCGTTCCTCTGAATATTTCTATATACACCGAAAGCACAGCGTTTATTGCTTTGAGAAACTGTCTTTTTAACCCCCTTTCAGGTATGGGAATTGTTCTTATAACACCCGTCATCAGGCCTATAATAAATCCCACCGCAGTTCCTATAAGTGCGATATAAATTGTCAGTCCCGCACCTCTTATATACATCGGCCAATTTTCCGCCGCTATTTTTAATATCATGTCAAAGCTCATAGTCGCCTCCTTAATAGTCAATTTATCTGTCGAATTGTTGCCGCCTGCGCATGCACTGCCAGGCAGCAGGTACCGTCTTTCCACATCACTGCTCTGACGGTTGATTACCAATTGCCGCATCCATAATTTCCTGACGCTGAGACTCGGATATGCCTGCTAATATTTCATTGATTTTTCCGGTCAGATCACTGCCCTTTTTAAGTCCGACAGCTACTGCCGCATCCTCGTCTGAAACTTCAAAGCCGTTAGTGAATTCCAACATAACAAAGCTGTT